>NZ_KV831048.1:0-508 GCF_001836965.1 Streptococcus sp. HMSC063B03
TTACTATTATACAGACTTTTTCACCTTTGTCAACTATTTTTTTATCTTTTTTCATTTTTTGCATGGCTTCCTAGTATGTACGGATGTCAAACTCTTTAAATACAATACGTAAGTCTCTTAATACTCTTTGACGACCTCGGAAGCGTTCATTTCTTAAGACGCGTTCTAACTCTTCTTGTTTATCTTTACTTTGTTTGTTTCTATAATTTCTTAGTGTCTCATGAAAGAGATAATAATCATCTAGCCAGAGACCTCCCTCGCTTATACGATGACTAAGCTCACCTACTTCTTCATAGGGTTCTTTATCATATCTTCGTTTTTGACTTTCTTGCTTACGGATATAGTCTAGGATTCGATTACGGAATTTAGTTTTGAAGTATTTACGTAAACGAGGAATATCTTCTGCCAGCTCTTCTTCTCTACTGATCAATTCATGTAAGCAAATCATACCCTCTTGTTCCCAATCCGATAGCTCCCATAAATGAAGGTAATATTCATTTCTACACTT
>NZ_KV831049.1:0-7566 GCF_001836965.1 Streptococcus sp. HMSC063B03
GATTTTTTCTGTCTAACTTTTGGGGTGCAGTTCATTTCAGCTGTTGCTTTTTATATTTTATTTAATCTGAGCTAGTAGTGATTGGTCAAAGCACCACAAATGATATCCTCATCAACAATCCTTTCTATCCACCAATTTTTGGATATAGGACACCCTCCAAAGATTTGCTTTCATGAGTTAGATAAGGTCAATATCCTCAGTCCTTGTCTGCTTCATTTTCTTTTACGAGATCTTTTTGTGAATCCTTTTCAGAGAGTTTTTGATCGATATACTTGTTAATAGTTTCATAAAATTCCTTGGTCGAATCACTATCTAATTTTGTCGAATTATGGACTTGATTGACTTTCAATTGAACAGATTGAATACCGTAAGAGGCTTGTTTTTGGCGAATGTTTTCTAATTCTTCTTCTGAAATCGGGTCACCAACAATTGTCAAGACCAATTCATTATCCCTTGACTTGTAGACTTGATTGATAACTGTGTGATTGGCAAACTCTTTTCCTACAAACTGTTTGATTCCTTCTTTTCGCGCTTGATCTATCGTCAGAGTGATTGCTGAATAGCTGGCTGGAAGAATCAATAATACAATCAAGGATATCAACCCAATTCTCATTTTAATATTTAGCTCTTTAAATGAACTTAAGGGAGATTTTCTCATCAAAATTCTTGTTCCAACAATATTGATTAGCATGATAAAAACACAGTTGATCAAGAAAAGATAGAGAGCTCCAAATAAAAATCGTACATTTCCATTAGCTAAACCGTAACCTGCAGTACAGATAGGTGGCATCAGAGCTGTTGCAATGGCTACTCCTGGCACGATATTGTTTGCTTCTTTTTTCCTTGAACCAATGACACCTGCTATCCCACCAGCAATAGCAATGAGAACATCCCAAATGGTTGGAGAGGTTCGTGCGATCAACTCGCTACTTGCATAAGACAAGGGAGAAATCCAGAAATACAGAGTCGAGACAAGCAAACTGACCAACACTTGAGTCAATAAAACCTCTAGAGATTGCTTGATTAAACGCGTATCAAAAATAGCTAAACCGAATCCCAGTCCAACAATCGGTGTCATGAGAGGTGAAATTAACATGGCTCCAATAATAACAGCTGTTGAATTCATATTTAGACCGATAGAGGCAATAAAAATTGCACACATCAAAATCGCTGTATCTCTCAATCGAACATGAAGGTCATCGTATAATTTCTCACGGTATTCCCGTGTTGAATAATTGGCAGTCATTTGTCCTCTCCTCTTTCCTTATTTAAATCGGTATAATAATTAATAATAACAGCTGATAAACAGCCAAAAAATATGAGCCCATAAATCGTCAAGAAGACACTGGTAATCCTTCCAATCAAGGTCACAGCTAGGAGATCCCCGTAGCCGACAGTCGTCGAAGTCACAAAAGCATACCAAAGACCGTCTCCGTAATTTGTGATAGCAGGTTCAACTAGGAAAAGCACGCCTCCTGACCCAAAAACAAAGGTCACAAAACTCAGAGCAAACCGAGTAAAACCCGTAACCTGTATAATATGCCATAACATTTTTAAACGTCTCATTTGTTCTCCTTATTCATACTAGCTCCTGACCGAGCCGTTTTTTCCAATAATCAAAGTGAAGATAGGACATGATCTCCATCAGAGAAAGATAGACAAACTGATAGATCTGATTTAAGCTGATTATCAACTGATATTGTTTGAAAAATGACTGGAAGAAAGACCAGATATGACTGTCTTGAATCAGTCCCTTCTTAACATTATATCAAAAATTTTACAGTCTTTCTCTGACGAAATCTATCAATTGAATAGATAGATGAAGCAAGAAATTTTTGTTTCCTTATCCGAAGAAGGAAAAACGGTATCTCTCCTTAATACTATGTGTTTTATTCTTTATAATTTAGCTATTTCAAAATTACAAGTTCTCCATTCTTAATTTCCCAAACTTGGTCAAACTTACTTAATAATTCGTTTTGGCGATGTAAAGTAACAATGACGGCACTTGGTAGTTCCAGAACTCTTTCCAATTCCATTTTAAACTGATTAGTATCCAAGGCAGAGAAAGGTTCGTCTAGGATAAGCAATGGATTTTTACGATTTTTCTCACGATTTAAATACATTCGTTGTTGCTGACCACCTGACAGGGATTGTGGTGGAATTTTTTCAAAATCTTCTTCTCTGAATTTTTCATTGAAACTATTGAATAGCGTTACATTATTTTCATAACTCGAAATAAATGTATGTTCTTGTTGCAGAATCATACCGAATCTTCCCCAAAGATGGTCCAAAACAAGCTCATCTAGCACAATTTGTCCTTCAAAATCTTCATCTGTTCCATTTAAAATGTTGAGCAGACTACTTTTTCCAGACCCATTCTTACCAATAAGCGCAATTTTATCCCCTTTTTGAATCGTAGCGGAAGTAATTATCAATTTTGATTCTCCCAGTTGTTTGGAAATGTTTTTCAAAGTAATCGTATCAAAAGAATGTTGAGGTGCTTGAACTGAAACGGGTCTCCCAACAATGTTTTGAAAACTCTTGATTACAGGCTTTACGGACTCTAACATTTGTAAATCATAAAGGATTTCCTGTATTGGTTCAGAAAAAGCATTTATATATCCGAAACTCGCCACCACCTCAGGAATACCGAGTTGCTGGTGAGATAGAGAGTAGGCTAAATAAATAAACAGAACAAGACTAATGAATTCAAAAGAAACACCTGTCAATAAGATGCCTGTAATTTTTGTCAAACCATACTTAAAATACTTATCCTGCAAATTCTTTAGAGATCTCTTTTGTTGATTCAAAAAATGCGACATAGTTAGTTTATTTACCAAATGATGTCCCATGAGCAAATCCTCCAAAGTTCGATAGTAATCTCCTTGTTTTTTCAAGTAAACCTGTCTACGATTAGCGGTCAACTTCCCAACGATTTTAGGAATTTGAATACTAATTCCAGTGGAAAAGATTAAAATCAGTGATACAATAGGATTAATTGTTCTGCTAATAATGAAAGCGTAAATGATGATACGTAAAATTTGTTTGATAAAACTCATCAATGGAGGAAGGTAATCCTTTTCCAACGAATCTAGGTCATTAGATTGATAGGAAATATACTCTGCTACTGTTTTCTGCTTGAAATCGTGGTGACTGAGTCCCAGAAGTGAACGAAACCACTCATTTTTCAAAGTAGTCGAAAAGATAATCCCCTGCTTCCAATCAAGTATCATTTGGATATAGTTACAACTCAAATAGCCTGCCACTGACATAGAGTAACCATATAGAGCTACTTGATAATCCCCTTTGATTAATGCCTGCGTGAAATACGGTAACAAAGCTGTGCAGATATTCGATACTACACCAAAAAGAAAATTAAAGAAGAGATACCATCTAATAGTTTTAAGATATGGTAGCATATATGATACTCCTTGCTAATGCGTTTTTTTTACATATCGCAGAACAATCTCTACTATTCCTTATTTCAGATAGTGCGATACTCGGACATTGAGTGCAATAATTGTAAATCACACAAGTACTGCAGTTTTTACTATCATTCAAAATATAATTTGCTATTTTGTAAAATATAGGTCTATCCCATGTTTCTTTGATAGATGTAAAATGAATATTTCCAATACTTCTATTGAAAGTAAGCTTTTTCAGTTTTTCTAACGATTTAGGCTATTTCATGACACACCCACAATCCGTGAAAATTCTGGTTATATCAGATTATGTGATTTTCGTAAGAATTTTATATTGTCTCCAATCATGGCAGTCTCCTTTTACTTGATAAAACTATTACAACATTTAGAAATTAAAAACTGGTTCAAAATCAATAGAATGTGTGTATTCGATACATTCAATAATTCTTTGGAAACAGTTCTACACCAGTTACACAAATCTATATACACCTATCTCATTCAAAATAAAAAGAAAGCTGCAGTTCTTTTAATCCAGTATCAACGATTCATTCTGAAATCGAATAGGAGACATTCCCCAAGTCTACAATTCACTTCATCTCAAATTAATTTTTGTAATTCACCCTTAGTTTATAGATTTTATACTCAACAAAAGTATAAAGCATACAAAACTTCACTTTGAACCAGTATTTATACTATATTCCGTATTAAAAATTCTATTATTGGTTTTGTAAAAAACAGTCTTCAAATATCCTGAAATATAGCAAAAAGAGATTGGGTAAAAACTCATTGTCTCTTCTCACTCAAGGACTAAGTTCACTTGAGCAAACTGAATCCGCACTGTCGTTCCTTTTCCGACCTCAGACTCGATACGAATCTGGTGACCTAGTTCTTCAGAAATTTTCTTAGAGAGGTAAAGTCCAAGTCCAGATGACTGCTGGGTCAGGCGGCCATTATATCCTGAAAAACCACGTTCAAAGACTCGGAGGACATCACTATTTTTTATCCCGATTCCTGTATCCTTGATACAAAGCTCTTGCCCCTCCATATAAATCTCCAGACCACCTTCCTTGGTGTACTTGAGACTGTTTGAGATGATTTGCTCAATGACAACTAGCAACCACTTTTTATCTGTCACAATTTCTTTATCGAGGTCATGTAGATTGACATTTAAGCCTTTTTGAATAAAGAAAAGAGCATATTTACGAATTATTTCCTTGACCAAGTCCTCGATTTGCACCTGCTTCAAGACCAAATCATCATGGAAACTTTCTAAACGCAGGTACTGCAAGACTAGATTGGTATAGGAGTCTATCTTGAAAATTTCCTGTTCTAGCCACTGCTTCAATTGGCGGTCTGCTACTTCTGCAACTAACAATTGACTAGCTGCAATGGGGGTCTTAATCTGATGAACCCACAAGGTATAGTAATCTAGCAAATCCGTCAGTTTTCTTTCTGCATCTGACCTCTGCTGGTAGAGTTCCATCTCATACGCTTCTAATTTCTCAGCCAAGACTCTTTCCAATGGAGATTTGGCTTCCCTCTCCCCATAGAAAATTTCCTGACGATAGACCTGCATTTCTACCAATATGTCCCAAGTGAAAAATAAGATGGTTACAAAGCAACACAAGAGGAAAAAGTAGAGAAAGTAAATTCCTAAACTGGCAAATAAAAACTGAAAGAGCAAAACCAGAAATGCTAAAGCAAGTAGATAGACAAACAGACGACTACGGGAACGCAGATAGGCTAGAAAAAATTGTTTCCAATCAAGCATGCTTCAGTCCGTACCCTATCCCTTTCTTAGTCTCGATAAATCCTACCAAGCCCTGCTCTTCCAATTTTTTACGCAAACGAGCAACATTAACAGAGAGGGTATTATCATCAATGAAAAAGTCACTGTTCCAAAGTTCCCGCATGAGGTCGTCACGCGCTACAATATTGCCCGCATGCTCAAACAAAACGCGTAAAATCTGGAATTCGTTCTTGGTCAAGTTCAAGATTTGACCTTGATAATGTAAATCCATGGATTTAGTATTGAGGATCACACCAGCATATTCCAGTAAACTCTCGTCACGCCCAAACTCATAGGAACGACGCAACAAGCCCTGAACCTTGGCTAAAAGAACCTGTTGGTCAAAAGGCTTGGTCACAAAGTCATCCGCCCCCATATTGATTGCCATGACGATATCCATAGCCTGATCTCTCGAAGACAGAAACATAATAGGTACCTTGGAAATCTTGCGAATTTCCTGACACCAGTGATAGCCATTAAACAAGGGCAGTCCAATATCCATGAGAACCAGATGAGGTTCCGACTGAACAAATAGACTCAAAACTTCCATAAAGTCTTCTACCAGAACCACTTCAAATCCCCATTCAGAGAGCATTTTCCCGACCTGTTGACGAATGACCTGATCATCTTCTACTAATAAAATCTTGTGCATGCGCTCCTCCTTTTCTATTATTATAACAGATTTTTCCATGCTTGAAGGTCTGAAACTGAATTTGAAATAGCTTGTTTTTAGCCAACAAAGTGAAACAATCCTACTAGCTAATTTGAGGGAAATTTGATAAGATAAATAAAAAGAAAGGAGCTCTTATGGCCAATATTTTTGACTATCTAAAAGATGTCACATACGATTCCTTTTACGACTTACCTTTGAATGAGTTAGACATTCTAGCCTTAACAGAAATCACCTACCTCTCCTTTGATAATCTGGTCTCCACAACTCCTCTGCGACTTTTAGACCTGGCACCTCAGGTTCCAAGGGAGCCTAACATGTTAACCAGTAAAAGTCGCCTCCAGCTATTAGATGAACTAGCTCAACACAAACGCTTCAAAAATTGCAAACTCTCCCATTTTATCAATGACATCGACCCTGAACTGCAGAAGCAGTTTGCGGCTATGACCTACCGCCTCACTCTCGATACCTATTTGATTGTCTTTCGTGGGACAGATGACAGTATCATTGGCTGGAAGGAAGATTTCCACCTAACCTATATGAAGGAAATTCCTGCTCAAAAGCATGCCCTCCGCTATTTAAAGACCTTTTTTGCCCAACATCCTAAGCAAAAGGTCATTCTGGCTGGGCATTCCAAGGGAGGAAATTTAGCCATCTATGCGGCTAGTCAAATTGAGCAAAACTTGCAAAATCAAATCACAGCAGTTTATACTTTTGATGCGCCTGGTCTCCACAAAGAATTGACACAAACCGAGGGCTATCAAAGGATAATAGATAGAACCAAGGTCTTCATCCCGCAAGGATCCATTATCGGTATGATGCTGGAAATTCCTGACCACCAAGTCATCGTTCACAGTACTGCCTTGGGTGGTATCGCCCAGCACGATACCTTTAGTTGGCAGATTGAGGACAAGCACTTCATTCAACTGGATAAGACCAACAGTGATAGCCAACAGGTAGATACAACCTTCAAGGAGTGGGTGGCGACAGTCCCTGACGAGGAACTTCAGCTCTACTTCGATCTCTTCTTTGGCACTATTCTAGATGCTGGGGTTAGCTCCATCAATGACCTGTCTTCCTTAAAAGCTATCGAACACATTCGTCATCTATTCGTCCAAGTTCAATCCCTTACTCCAGAAGAAAGGGAAACTATGGAACGTCTTACCCAATTATTAATTGATACCCGTTACCAATCCTGGAAAAATAGATAATCCACATAAAAAACCCAACTAATCGTTTGATTAGTTGGGTTTTCATTTATGAAATTGAATTCCTTTGTCTAATCTTTAATGATTAAAAGATTAGTCTTCTTTTTTCTTGCGTGCCACAAGACCAAATCCGCTCAATACTCCAAGAAGTCCAAGAGCTGCTAGGCTAGAGTGATCTTCTGTACCAGTATTAGGCAATTCCTTAGCTGGTTTAGCTGGAGCTGGTTTTGATGGTTTCGCAGGTTCTGGTTTCACAGAAGGAATGATTTTTTCATAAACATGAACTGTGTCGCCATTTGGAAGTTTCTTAGTCTCTACGAAGCGGTAACCTGGGATATCTTTCTTAGGTTGGTCCCCGTCTTCTGTTGGATAGTTTGGAATTTCGTTTCCATCTTTATCCTTGAATGATGTCTTAACTTTCTCATAAACGTGTTCTACATCGCCATTTGGAAGTTTCTTAGTCTCTACGAAGCGGTA
>NZ_KV831050.1:0-47655 GCF_001836965.1 Streptococcus sp. HMSC063B03
TTTTTTCTGTCTAACTTTTGGGGTGCAGTTCAAATGAATCGCTTTTTTATATAAGGAGACCGAATGGAAAAGAAAGATAAATAAAATAGATATATTATCTTCTTATAATATTATGATACACAAAAATAGGGGGCTTGTCAATAGAAAAGAAGCAATTTAATTAAAAATATTCTTGTTTTTTAAAATTGCAATTAAATAAGCAATTTTCAGATAATAATTGAAAATTCAAGCTGTTTATGTTATAATGATAGCGATCAAATTCGAGGTGAAAAATGGCACATTTATTAGAAAAAACTAGAAAAATTACTTCTATCCTGAAGCGCTCAGACGAGCAGTTGCAGGAAGAGCTTCCCTACAATGCAATTACCCGTCAATTGGCAGATATTATTGACTGTAACGCCTGTATCGTTAATAGCAAGGGACGTCTCCTTGGTTATTTCATGCGTTACAAAACCAATACAGATCGTGTAGAGCAGTTCTTCCAAACTAAGATTTTCCCTGATGACTATATTCAAGGTGCGAACATGATTTACGATACAGAAGCCAATCTGACAGTTGATCATGATTTGAGTATTTTCCCTGTGGAAAGTCGTGCCGACTTTCCAGATGGTTTGACGACCATTGCACCGATTCATGTATCAGGGATTCGCCTTGGCTCTTTGATTATTTGGCGCAATGATAAAAAATTCGAAGACGAGGACTTGATTCTTGTTGAGATTGCGAGTACCGTTGTTGGGATTCAACTCCTTAATTTCCAACGTGAAGAAGATGAGAAAAATATTCGCCGCCGTACTGCTGTTACCATGGCGGTTAATACCCTTTCTTACTCTGAACTCCGTGCTGTTTCGGCTATTTTAGGGGAATTAAATGGAAATGAAGGGCAGTTGACTGCGTCAGTGATTGCAGACCGTATCGGTATTACCCGTTCTGTGATTGTCAATGCTCTTCGTAAACTTGAGTCGGCAGGGATTATTGAAAGTCGCTCACTTGGAATGAAGGGAACCTATCTTAAGGTCTTGATTTCAGATATTTTTGAAGAAGTGAAGAAAAGAGATTACTAATGACTAAGGCTTTAATTTCGATTGATTATACAGAAGATTTTGTTGCTGATAGTGGGAAGCTGACAGCAGGTGCTCCAGCTCAGGCGATTTCGGATGCCATTAGCAAGGTAACTCGATTAGCTTTTGAACGCGGAGATTACATCTTCTTTACAATAGATGCTCATGAAGAAAACGATTGTTTCCATCCAGAAAGCAAGCTGTTTCCTCCTCACAATTTGATTGGGACTAGTGGACGGAATTTATACGGAGATTTGGGGACCTTTTATCAAGAGCATGGTTCAGACAGTCGTGTCTTTTGGATGGATAAACGCCATTACTCAGCTTTTTCAGGGACTGACCTGGATATCCGCTTGAGAGAGCGTCGAATTTCTACAGTTATCTTAACAGGAGTCTTGACGGATATCTGTGTTCTGCATACAGCTATAGATGCCTATAATCTAGGATATGACATCGAGATTGTTAAACCAGCTGTTGCATCTATCTGGCCTGAAAATCATCAATTTGCCCTAGGTCATTTCAAAAATACACTTGGAGCTAAGTTAGTAGATGAAAATCTAAATGAAATTTCAGAGTAATTTGGTTGATGAAATGAAAAAATTGAAAAAAAGTGTTGACAAGCATCCTAAAAGTTGATATACTAGTAAAGTAATCGACGCGGGGATGGCGGAATTGGCAGACGCGCAGGACTAAGGATCCTGTGACCGCTTTAGGTCGTGAGGGTTCAAGTCCCTCTCTCCGCATAGGATAAGAGTTAGCTTAGGCTAGCTCTTTTGTTTTCATCTAATTCAAGTAGAGCAAAGAATTTTTGCTCTTTTTTTGTATTTCATAAACATTTCATATTTGGATTTTATAATAGTCTTACAAATATGGAGGTGACAAATGAATCCAATCCAAAGAGCTTGGGCTTATGTCAGCAGAAAACGACTGAGAAGTTTTATTTTATTTCTGATTTTGTTGGTCCTATTGGCCGGAATTTCAGCCTGTTTGACTCTGATGAAGTCCAACAAAACAGTTGAAACCAATCTTTACAAATCACTCAATACCTCTTTTTCTATTAAGAAGATAGAAAATGGGCAGACTTTCAAGTTGTCAGACCTAGCATCTGTAAGCAAGATTAAGGGACTGGAAAATGTTTCTCCTGAATTCGAGACGATTGCAAAACTAAAAGACAAGGAAGCAGTGAGTGGTGAGCAGAGCGTCGAACGTGATGACTTGTCAGCTGCGGACAAGAATCTGGTTAGCTTAACGGCTCTTGAGGATTCATCCAAGGATGTTACCTTTACTAGTTCGGCTTTCAATCTAAAAGAAGGCCGACACCTTCAAAAAGGGGATTCCAAGAAAATTATCATCCACGAAGAGTTGGCTAAGAAGAACGGTCTTTCGCTTCAAGACAAGCTTCGCTTGGATGCTGGTCAGTCAGAAGCTGGCAAAGGACAAACGGTCGAGTTTGAAATCGTCGGAATCTTTTCTGGTAAAAAACAAGAGAAATTTACGGGCTTGTCTTCTGACTTCAGTGAAAACCAAGTCTTTACAGACTATGAAAGTAGCCAAAGCCTTTTGGGAAATGGTGAATCTCTAGTCAGTGCAGCTCGCTTTTATGTAGAAAATCCTAAGGAAATGGACGGACTCATGAAGCAGGTGGAAAACTTGGCCTTGGAAAATAACGGCTATCAAGTTGAGAAGGAAAATAAGGCCTTTGAACAAATCAAAGACTCAGTGGCAACCTTCCAAACCTTCCTAACCATCTTCCTTTATGGAATGTTGATAGCAGGAGCTGGAGCCTTAATTCTTGTTTTGTCTCTCTGGTTGAGAGAAAGGGTCTATGAAGTGGGGATTTTACTGGCACTTGGAAAAGGCAAGAGCTCGATCTTCCTACAGTTCTGTTTAGAGGTAGTTTTGGTATCTCTCGGAGCTTTGCTTCCATCCTTTATCGCTGGAAATGCCATTACATCCTATCTGCTCCAAACTGTCCTAGCAAGTGGAGATCAAGCAGTCTTACAAGACACGCTAGCCAAAGCAAGTGGTCTATCAAGTAGTTTATTATCGTTTGCAGAATCCTATGTCTTTCTGCTGTTGATTAGTTGCCTATCTGTAGCCCTTTGTTTCCTATTCTTATTTAGAAAATCGCCGAAAGAAATTTTATCATCTATTAGTTAAGAAGGAGAAATCATGACTTTATTACAATTACAAGATGTTACCTACCGTTATAAGAACACTGCTGAAGCAGTCCTATATCAGATCAATTATAATTTTGAACCCGGGAAATTTTACAGTATTATTGGGGAGTCAGGAGCAGGAAAATCCACTCTCTTGTCCCTCCTAGCTGGTCTAGATAGTCCTGTTGAAGGTTCTATCCTTTTCCAAGGAGAGGATATTCGTAAGAAGGGCTATTCCTACCATCGTATGCACCATATTTCCCTGGTCTTTCAAAATTATAACTTGATAGATTATCTTTCTCCACTGGAAAATATCCGCTTGGTCAACAAAAAGGCAAGCAAGGATACACTGCTTGAGCTTGGTTTGGATGAAAGTCAGATCAAGCGGAATGTTCTCCAGTTATCAGGTGGTCAACAGCAACGTGTTGCCATTGCTCGTAGTTTGGTATCAGAAGCTCCAGTTATTCTTGCAGATGAGCCAACGGGAAATCTGGATCCTAAAACTGCTGGAGATATTGTCGAACTGCTCAAATCACTTGCCCAGAAAACAGGTAAATGTGTCATCGTCGTAACTCACAGCAAAGAAGTGGCACGAGCGTCAGATATTACACTTGAGTTGAAGGACAAGAAACTGACTGAAACTCGCAATACTACGAAATAATATGAGCTTTTTCAGTTATACTCTTCGAAAATCAAATTCAAACCACGTCATCGTCGCCTTACCGTACTCAAGTACAGCTTACGGCTAGCTTCCTAGTTTGCTTTTTGATTTTCATTGAGTATCAGAACTATAAAATAGAACAACATCTAGAAAGGGAACCTATGTTACACAATGCATTTGCTTATGTTACAAGGAAGTTTTTCAAATCGATTGTCATCTTCCTGATTATTCTCCTCATGGCGAGCTTGAGTTTGGTCGGCTTGTCAATTAAGGGAGCTACTGCCAAGGCTTCTCAGGAGACCTTTAAAAATATCACCAACAGTTTCTCCATGCAAATCAATCGTCGCGTCAATCAAGGAACGCCACGTGGTGCTGGGAATATCAAGGGTGAAGACATCAAAAAAATCACCGAAAACAAGGCCATTGAGTCTTATGTTAAACGCATCAATGCCATTGGAGATTTGACTGGCTATGAACTCATCGAAACGCCAGATACCAAGAAAAATCTGACACCTGACCGTGCTAAACATTTTGGAAGTAGCTTGATGATTACAGGTGTCAATGACTCCTCTAAAGAAGACAAGTTTGTCTCTGGTTCTTATAAGTTGGTCGAAGGTGAGCACTTAAACAACGACGACAAGGACAAGATCCTCCTGCATAAGGACTTGGCAGCCAAACACGGCTGGAAAGTAGGGGACAAGGTCAAACTAGACTCTAATATCTACGATGCAGACAATGAAAAAGGTGCCAAGGAAACAGTCGAAGTGACAATCAAGGGACTCTTTGATGGTCACAATAAGTCGGCAGTAACCTACTCACAAGAACTCTATGAAAATACAGCTATCACAGACATTCACACTGCTGCAAAACTTTATGGCTACACAGAAGATACAGCTATTTATGGGGACGCAACCTTCTTTGTAACAGCGGACAAGAACTTGGATGATGTTATGAAAGAGTTGAATGGAATCAGTGGTATCAACTGGAAGAGCTATACACTCGTTAAGAGCTCATCTAACTATCCGGCTCTTGAGCAATCCATCTCTGGTATGTACAAGATGGCCAATCTCCTCTTCTGGGGTAGCTTGAGTTTCTCAGTTCTTCTCCTTGCCCTCTTGCTCAGCCTTTGGATCAATGCCCGTCGTAAGGAAGTGGGTATTCTCCTCTCTATTGGTCTCAAGCAGGCAAGTATCTTGGGTCAATTCATCACTGAATCCATCTTGATTGCCATCCCTGCTCTTGTTTCTGCTTACTTCTTAGCTACTTACACAGCGCGTGCAATCGGAAATACTGTTCTTGCCAATGTCACTTCAGGTGTTGCCAAGCAAGCCAGCAAGGCTGCTCAAGCCTCTAACCTTGGTGGTGGTGCAGAAGTAGATGGCTTTAGTAAGACCTTGTCGAGCCTAGACATTTCCATTCAGACATCAGACTTTATTATTGTCTTTGTCCTTGCTTTGGTTCTAGTGGTTCTCGTTATGGTGCTTGCTTCAAGCAATCTCCTTAGAAAACAACCAAAAGAACTCTTGCTGGATAGCGAATAACAAACTTGCTACCTATTCTCCCCTAAATGGGGTATAATATAGGTAGCATTTTTATCTGTTTTGTCTTGGTAAATCCTCTGTTTATCAGGATGAAAGCAAGTTGCTTTACAAGAAATTTAAAGGAATGTGAAACGTTTTTTCTATGAAAATTTTAATTGTAGAAGATGAAGAGATGATCCGTGAGGGGGTCAGTGACTATTTGACGGATTGTGGCTATGAAACCATTGAGGCTGCAGATGGGCAAGAAGCCTTAGAAAAATTTTCCAGCTATGAAGTAGCCTTGGTTTTACTGGATATCCAGATGCCAAAGCTCAATGGCTTAGAAGTCCTAGCTGAGATTCGCAAAACCAGTCAAGTCCCTGTCTTGATGTTGACTGCCTTTCAGGATGAAGAATACAAGATGAGTGCCTTTGCTTCGCTAGCAGATGGCTATCTGGAAAAGCCCTTCTCCCTCTCCCTCTTAAAAGTGAGGGTGGACGCGATTTTCAAGCGCTATTATGATACGGGACGAGTCTTCTCCTATAAGGATGCCAAGGTGGACTTTGAGAGTTACAGTGCAAGCCTAGCAGGAGAGGGAGTGGCTGTTAATGCTAAAGAGTTAGAAATCCTTGACTACTTGGTGAAAAATGAAGGCCGGGCCTTGACTCGTTCTCAGATAATCGATGCCGTCTGGAAAGCGACAGATGAGGTTCCCTTTGACCGTGTCATTGATGTCTATATCAAGGAACTGCGGAAAAAGTTAGACTTGGACTGCATCCTCACTGTGCGCAATGTTGGTTATAAATTGGAGCGAAAATGAAACGAACAGGTTTATTTACAAAGATATTCATCTACACCTTCTCGATATTTAGTGTTCTGGTTATCTGCCTTCATTTAGCCATTTATTTTCTATTTCCCTCGACTTATCTGACCCACCGTCAGGAAACCATTGGTCAGAAAGCGACAGCCATTGCCCAGTCCCTAGAAGGTAAGGATAGGCAGAGCATCGAGCAAGTGTTAGACTTGTATTCCCAGACTAGTGATATCAAGGGGGTAGTCAAGGGGGAGATGACCGAGGACAAGTTAGAAGTCAAGGACAGTCTTCCTTTGGATACAGACCGCCAGACAACCTCTCTCTTTATTGAGGAGCGTGAGGTGAAAACTCAAGATGGTAGCACTATGACTCTTCAATTTCTAGCTTCCATGGATTTGCAAAAGGAAGCAGAGCAGATTAGTCTTCAGTTTCTACCCTATACCCTGCTGGCATCCTTTCTGATTTCCCTTTTGGTGGCCTACATTTATGCTCGGACCATTGTTGCACCGATTTTGGAAATCAAGCGGGTGACTCGTCGAATGATGGAACTAGATACCCAAGTGCGATTGCGAGTGGATTCTAGAGATGAGATTGGTGATCTCAAGGAACAAATCAATAGCCTTTACCAGCATCTTTTAACTGTCATTGCGGACTTGCATGACAAGAATGAAGCCATTCTCCAGCTGGAGAAGATGAAGGTCGAATTCCTACGAGGGGCTTCTCATGAATTGAAAACACCGCTGGCTAGTTTGAAAATCCTGATCGAAAACATGAAAGAAAATGTCGGTCGTTATAAGGATAGAGACTACTATCTAGGAGTTGCCTTGGGGATTGTGGATGAACTCAATCACCATGTTCTGCAGATACTTTCCCTCTCGTCTGTGCAGGAATTGAGAGATGATAGGGAACAAATTGACCTATACCAGATGACGCAAACTCTAGTCAAGGATTATGCTTTACTAGCTAAGGAAAGAGAACTTCAGATTGACAATAGTTTGATCCATCAGCAGGCTTACTTAAACCCATCAGTGATAAAATTGATTCTGTCTAACCTTATCAGCAATGCTATCAAGCACTCTGTTCCAGGTGGTTTGGTTCGTATTGGAGAGAGAGAAGGAGAAATCTTTATCGAGAATAGCTGTAGTCCTGAAGAACAAGAAAAACTGGCCCAGTCTTTTTCTAGTAATGCTAGTCGCAAGGCCAAAGGGTCTGGGATGGGGCTCTTTGTGGTCAAGAGTCTATTGGAACATGAAAAATTACCTTATCGTTTTGAAATGAAGGAGAATCGTTTGACCTTCTTCATAGCTTTTCCAAAAGTCGCCTAAGACTAGGGAAAGAAAGGGTTTACATAGATGAAGCTAGAAGAAATTCAATCGAAACCGCGGGAAAAACTAGATTTTTTTGTCAAAAAGTGATAAAATGAACAATGTAAATGGGATGACCCATAAAAATATACAGGAGGCCTGATAAAATGGCAATCGTTTCAGCAGAAAAATTTGTCCAAGCAGCTCGTGACAACGGTTATGCAGTTGGTGGATTTAACACAAACAACCTTGAGTGGACTCAAGCTATCTTGCGCGCAGCAGAAGCTAAAAAAGCTCCAGTTTTGATCCAAACTTCAATGGGTGCTGCTAAATACATGGGTGGTTACAAAGTTGCTCGCAACTTGATCGCTAACCTTGTTGAATCAATGGGTATCACTGTACCAGTAGCTATCCACCTTGACCACGGTCACTACGAAGATGCACTCGAGTGTATCGAAGTTGGTTACACTTCAATCATGTTTGATGGTTCACACCTTCCAGTTGAAGAAAACCTTAAATTGGCTAAAGACGTTGTTGAAAAAGCACACGCTAAAGGTATCTCAGTAGAAGCTGAAGTTGGTACTATCGGTGGTGAAGAAGACGGAATTATCGGTAAAGGTGAATTGGCTCCAATCGAAGACGCTAAAGCAATGGTTGAAACTGGAATCGACTTCTTGGCAGCTGGTATCGGTAACATCCACGGTCCTTACCCAGCAAACTGGGAAGGTCTTGACCTTGACCACTTGCAAAAATTGACAGAAGCTCTTCCTGGATTCCCAATCGTATTGCACGGTGGATCAGGTATTCCTGATGAGCAAATCCAAGCAGCTATCAAACTTGGTGTTGCGAAAGTTAACGTTAACACTGAATGCCAAATTGCATTCGCTAACGCAACTCGTAAATTTGCTCGTGACTACGAAGCAAACGAAGCAGAATACGACAAGAAAAAACTCTTCGACCCACGTAAATTCTTGGCTGACGGTGTAAAAGCTATCCAAGCATCAGTTGAAGAACGTATCGACGTATTCGGTTCAGAAGGTAAAGCTTAATCTAGCTGAATAATACAGAGAAGACCTGCCCATTGGGTGGGTTTTTTGTTTCTGGATATATACAGATTATACTGGAAAATTCTTTAACTTAAGTTGCTAAAAGAATGTAATTTTTTACAATGATTCTAAGACTACCCTTGGCTAATGAATATAACAGCTTTACGTCTGTTTTCAAAGGAAATCACTGTCTTTCCCAAAGTAAATTGGAACATATAATTTTTAGGAAGAGAGAGTATCTAAATTAATGATAGAATTTTTATTCAACACAATAATATGTTTTTCTAGTTTTGTGATCTAAGTATAAAAAGCATTCTAATTGATAAAGAAGATAAAAAATTAATAATAAAAACCAATAATAGTTGACTTTTTTGGAAGAAAATCTTAAAATAAGACTATAAAATTCAACGAGGTACTCTATGGAAAATTTACCAACCCAAATTTTTAAGTTTGCTCAAGTATTTTCAACAAGTCACAAGAGAGATATTGAGAAAATATTTTATGATAATGAGTTTGAAACTAAGAATAGTCAACCAATTTTAACTTGGGATTTTATTTATCGTGATATTGTAAATACCGCCAAAGTAAATGATTTAATATCACCCACTATGTGTATGGGGGCTCTGTGGACGGCAAAAGGAGTAATTATTGAGGGTGTTCTATATGTTTTTATGATGAAGAAAAGATTTGAAGATGTAACTGATAAATACGAAAAGCATCACTATCTTACTTGTATAGCACGTGCGAAAAATTCTCATTTAAATGGAAAAGAAGACGGTAAACTATCCATTGAATTATTTAATGATCTGGATGATGATGGGTTGAGTGATTTACAAATTGAACAAGCGAAGAAATTATTGGGAGATCATTATAATTCGATTGATGAGATTAGGGTTGTTACCTTTGATAAAAAAACTAAAGAAGTGATTGTTAATCAGGTAAATGCCTTTTGTGAATTTATTGATGCTGTAAATATCACAGAATTTGATTTTACAAAACTTGAAGAAGATGGACGTGGAAATAATCCTGAGAAACCTCTTGTTGCATTGAAATCTGACGTACAGAAACAATTGGAGTCACAAAAGCATGTCAGTCTTCCTGTTGAAAAGAAGGAAGAGAATACTAAACTATGATATTTTATATAACACAGGAGTAAATAATGCTTCAGATTAGTTTTAATGGTGCTCGCTTAAAAGAGGCAAGACTTTTTAACAAAAAAAGTATTACTCAGATTGCAGAGTTTTTAAACGTTTCAAAACAAATGGTTTCTAAATATGAAAAAGGAAGAGCAACGCCAAGTGAAGAATCGTTAGAAATATTGGAAAAGAAATTAAAGTTTCCGAGAGATTTCTTTTTTGGAAATGATAATTTTAGCTTAAGTTCTACAGGCACATTTTTTAGAAGTCGTTACACAGCGACTCAAACAGAAAAAATGCCTGCAGAAATAAATAAAAATTATGTTGCTTTAATAAGAGATTACTTGGGAGAATTTATTGATTTTCCAAATCTTGACTGGGGTCTTTCTGGTTTAGACTATACTCCACAAGAATACGCAAGCTACATAAGAGAGAAATGGGAACTTGGAGATAGACCAATTGATAACTTGTCGTTGTTGATGGAAGAAAAAGGTTTTGTTATTTCTAGAATAGACACTCAGAGTGATAAAGTTGATGCTTTTGGTTCAGCTGTTAAAGTAAATAATAATGAGTATTATGTTGTTATGTTAGAAGGGACAGAGTATTCATTTTATCGTCAGCAGTTTAGTTTAGCTCATGAATTAGGACATTGGTTAATGCATGAAAATTGTAAGTCGCCTCAAGACATGGGAGCAATTGAATATAAGCAAATGGAAGACGAAGCGAATGAGTTTGCGGCTGAATTTCTATTGCCAAAGGATTCGTTTAAAGCTTCTATCATTGGGCATGAAAATGATCTAGAGTACTACAGGTATCTAAAAAGAATTTGGCAAGTTTCAATTAGTATGATGATAATGCGTGCTAAGTCATTGAATATCATAGATTCTAATGAGTATACAAACTTGTATAAGAAACTTAGTTACAGAGGTTGGAGAAAAAATGAGCCCTTAGATTCAACAAAATTGATTAGCAATCCTCTATCTTTAAAACAGTCAGTAGAGCTATTAGTGGAAAATAGAATTATGATGGACATATCTGCTGATATTTATAGAGTATACAATAAATTGTTGCCTAATTTTTTAATTGAGGATTTATGCGGCTTAGAGGCAGGATATCTTGATGAACTGAATGATAGGTATCCAAATATTATTAGTCTTACTAAAGAAAGAATAAGAAGAACATAGAATAGTCCGAAGCATAATATGTGATTAAACATTTGTAGGGATTGTAGAATTAGGAGAACTATGGATATTGGTATTCGTGCTGATGGAATGACTACATCAGACTTTGAAAATTTTGCCATTGAAATTGTAAAGAAAAAATTTGATAATAGTAGTTTACATGGATTTAAGGAAGGAAGGGATGATGGTATTGACGGCATTGATGATATTGCTTCTCCGTCTCTCGTTATCCAAGCTAAACGCTGGCAGGTAACAAAAAATCATGCTACAGCTGTAAAACTTTTGAAAGAGGAAATTGATAAGATTGCTCTGACTAAAGAAAAATATGGTTGGAAAAATGATTTCAATTATGTTATTGTTACAAGTATGGGCTTATCTCCTGCAAACTTAAAGGAGATACGTGATTACGCAGATACAATAATTCCTAATGCTATTCCAACTGATGATTATATTATATTCTCTTCTACGTTAACAACTCTTTCCCAACATAAAGAATATAGTGAGATTTTTATAAAGTATGGATTGCTGGAGAAAGATATAACAAATGTTTTGAGAAATATTAAGTTGAAAAATATAGAAGCGGAATCAAAAGACTATTTTTCAGATTTTGATGCTCATTATTTTGTTGAAACACGTTTTCTAGGAGAAGCTTATCATATTTTACAAAGGGAGCATATTTTATTAATTCAAGGGCCAGCTGGAATTGGTAAAACAACAACTTGTTCAATGCTTGGAAATCTATTTTTAAATAATAATAAGAATATCTTTGATATCATTATGCGTAGAGTAGAAGATATTAATGAAGTTCTTAGATTATATAATGAAAATTATCGAGATAATGAGGATAGAAATCTTTTTGTCGTTTTTGATGACTTCTTGGGGCGTAATGAGTTTGATGTTGGAGAGAGGGTGTTACAAGATATAAAAAAATTATATTCGGCCTCTACTAACACCAATAACCTTTTTATTTGTTTAAACTCTCGTACTCAAATTCTTCAAGATGCAACATTGATAAATTTTGAGTTTCAAAAACTAATAAATGAAAAATTTTCAGAGGAAAGAAGATTTATTATTGATCTATCTAAGTATTCGGATATAGAAAGAGCTCATATCTTTAGGAAAGTTTTTGAACGAAAAGCAGATTATCTTGACATCGATGACAAGAAAGAACTTGTAGAAAAATATAACAATCTTATTGGAAAGGATTGGAAGAAAATTGTACGACACCGAAATTATTTTCCTAGGTCAATAGAATTAATAGCAAATAATTTCAAGGAAGCTAGCGGAAGTTTTTATGATTATGTAATGTATTATCTTGACCATCCCAATCAGCTTTATAATAATTTATTCGATAATCTGAAGATTGAAGAGAAATATTTGCTATTTTCTTTATTACAATTCGATGCTTATCCTGTTGAAGAAGAGTGGTTAATAAATTCACTTCATACTTTGGAACTTAATCCAATATTTGATTTTAAAAAATCGTTAAAAAAACTAGACGGCTCATGGCTAGCTTTTACAAAGGAAAGCTTTGACAGTATAAGTAAGGTGGACTTTTTTAATCCTAGTATTATTGACTTTTTAAATGATAAATTAAAAGAGTATCCCAATATAACCCAAAAATTAACTCAGAATTCTATTTATCTTCATCAATTATGTAAAGGATGTGGTAGTTATATTTTAGGTGAATTAACTGACACACAGGCTATGTTTTTTAGTAAACTATTAGCTAACTGGAACAACTTCAAAGATAAAGATGATTTTATTGGCGAAAAAATTCTATCCATTATATATTTAAATCAATTTTCAAAATTTAAGACTGATTTTGAGGAGTTGCTGAGAATATATGATGGGCGGAATAATTTAAATATTTATCAGAATGGGTGGAGTAATATTATTAGTCAGATTTATTTTTCTGATAATAAAGCAATGAAAAGAGTATTCCTGAGTATTCTTGATGATAAAAGTGTTTTAGATAAGCTAGTAAATAGTCCTTATCTTGATTCGGAAGAACTAGATGCTATTGTAAATACAATAAGTGAGATAATTTATGAGGTAAGTAAAGCAGATGATGATTATCAAGAAGGTTCTTTAAAAGAGATGTACTGCTATAGCGTTTTTAGACAGAAAAAAATTGAGTTACTCCAAGATTATTTAGACAGTAGCAGCACTTTGGAAAAGGAAGACGTTGATTGTACTAATGACCCAGATGGCTTTGATTTGGATTGGGAAGTTGAAGAACAAATATCAGAATTTGAAAATAGAATAACAGAGCAGTTATTAGGGGGGGTCTATGAATGGGATGATATCTCAGTAGAAAATTTTGATTATTCAAGTTTACAATACCATCTTGAAGAATATTTGCAGTGGAAATATGATAGCATTTCATACGCAGATGAAGCCTATGATAGATGGAGAGATTCTCAACTGGAAGAAAGGGTGACATTAGAAAGCATTTTAAACAAACCACTGTTATAGTTTAGAAAGTAAGGTGCTAGACTAATCTCAGAAGTCACTAGAATCTTACAGACACAACCTATTGTTTGTACAATAATATTCTGAAAAAATAAAATAATGTAGTATTGGCTTTTTAGTTTCATTCTTGTGTTTTAGTCTCCACATTTGTATTTCACAAAATCAGTTTACAAAAGGAAAATGAATTACTAACATCTAATGAATGTCTTTGATATCAGAAAACGATTTTACTTAGTTCACATGGGAATTTGATAGGAATACTACTACATCACTTTGATTCCAGTTTTGATTATTAAAAATGGGAGCAGATGACCTTTCCAGATTGTTTTCTAATTGATAGAAATGGGATTGTGAAAAGAATTATGAAAGATTAGTGCTTTAATTAAATAGTGAATCATATTAATCAAAATAGTTTGATTTTTATAATTGGTAGCCTGCCTATGAAGGTGGGTTTTTTGTTTCTGGATATATACAGATTATACTGGAAAATTCTTAAACTTAAGTTGCTAAAAGAGTCTAATTTTTGTACAATAATGCTATGAAAACACTGAAAAAATCAGCCCTTGTCCTTCTTAGTTTCCTTATGTTGTTTTTAGTAGGGACATTTATCTTTCATCGTATCAGCTTAGAAAAGGAACAAGACTCTCTAACTCCTATGGGTAAAACTGTTCTCGTTAATGGGCACAAAATCAATGTTTACGTTGAGAGGGATGGTCCAGAGACAATAGTAGTTCTATCAGGTGCTGGAATTGCTTCACCTATATTAGATTTTAAGAATCTAACAGATTCCCTATCAAAAAAATATAAAATTGTCGTAGTAGAGAGAGCTGGCTATGGTTATAGCGAGGATAGTAATCAATCCAGAGATGTGATGCAGGTTCTTTCTGAAACTCGTCAAGCCTTGTCACAGGCTAATCTTTCAGGTCCATTTATCATCATATCACATTCAATGGCTAGTCTAGAGAGTCTGGCTTGGCAAGAGAAGTATCCAGATGAAGTGAAAGCCTTGATTGGTTTGGATTGGGCATTACCAGCAAGTTATGAGGATTTAAAGGATAATCAGGCCTTGCTTACTGTGGCTTATTGGAGCAGTAAGATTGGCTTATTACGCTATTTCCCTGAGTCCTTATATATAAAAAATCCAACTCTGACTGAAGCTGAACGACAACAATATAAATTACTAGCATATAAGCAGTTGATATCACAAGCCATGCTTCATGAATCCCGTTTGGCAAAGGAAAATGCCAAGAAAGTTCCCTCTAGCATCAATCCGAAAATTCCCACCTTATTACTGGTGTCTAACGGTGAAGGCATGACCTTTAGCCAATCAGAATGGCAGCATTATGCAGAGAAATTTTCTAGTGACCAGTCTAATGTTCAAGTCATCTATATGGATGTGCCTCACGAACTTTATCATTATCAAAGTCATGAACTTATTTCTCGCATTAAAGAATTTTTAGAGAATAATTGAGGGCTTAAAAATCCATTGAGACTGATGACAATAATTGAAAGGTAATGACTTATGAATAATTCTTATATTTTACTTAGACATGCTCATTCAAAATTTTCAAGTGATGATTTTAATAGAACTTTGTCAGAAAAAGGATTTTCATCTCTTGACCAGTTAGAGTTTTTGAATTCTTTTAATATTGATCATTATTTTTCTAGTCCTTATAAACGAGCATTTGAAACGATTAATAGCTCGCCAATTCAATTTGATAAAATAGTTCTTGATAATCGGTTACGAGAGCGAAAATTATCTTCAACCTTTATAAAAGATTCTGAGTTTGAAGACAGTATTAAATATTTATGGCAAAATCCCAGTGAATCTCTTTCAGAAGGGGAATCAAATCAAGATGCACTAGCTAGAGTACTAAATTTTTTAATGGAATTGGAAGAGAGATACTCAGAAAAAACGATTTTACTTAGTTCACACGGGAATTTGATAGGAATACTACTACATCATTTTGATTCCAGTTTTGATTATGAAAAATGGGAGCAGATGACCTTTCCAGATTGTTTTCTAATTGATAGAAATGGGATTGTGAAAAGAATTATGAAAGATTAGTTCTTTGATTAAATAGTGATTCTTATTGATCAAAATAGTTTGCCTTTTTACAATTCGTAGCCTGCCCCTAATGGCAGGTTTTTTGGTGTTTTAAGGAAACTATTTAACATAATTTTTGATTAAAAGCATCATTTTAAGAGAGAAATCTCTAATTTCATAATCTATAAGCAAACGCTTGCATTCCTTTTTTTATTGGATTATAATAGGTTGGTATAAATACTTCTGTAATAATATTGAGAAGGTGTAGAAAGTAAGGATTTAGAATTTTTGTAGTTAAAAATACAAAGTTGTTTCTTACTAAAGGGAGATAGATATGGCAATGATAGAAGTGCAACATCTTCAGAAAAATTTTGTGAAGACAGTGAAGGAACCGGGTTTGAAGGGAGCTTTGCGCTCCTTTATTCATCCTGAAAAGCAGACATTTGAAGCGGTCAAGGATTTAACCTTTGAAGTTCCAAAAGGGCAGATTTTAGGATTTATAGGGGCAAATGGTGCTGGGAAGTCAACCACCATCAAAATGCTGACAGGGATTTTAAAACCGACATCTGGTTTTTGTCGGATTAACGGCAAGATTCCCCAGGATAATCGCCAAGATTATGTCAAGGATATTGGAGTCGTTTTCGGACAACGCACCCAGCTATGGTGGGATTTGGCACTCCAAGAGACCTACACGGTCTTGAAGGAAATTTACGATGTGCCAGACTCTCTTTTCCATAAGCGCATGGACTTTTTGAATGAAGTTTTGGATTTGAAGGAATTTATCAAGGATCCTGTGCGGACTCTTTCACTAGGTCAACGGATGCGGGCGGATATTGCGGCTTCCTTGCTTCACAATCCCAAAGTTCTCTTTTTAGATGAACCGACTATTGGTTTGGATGTGTCGGTCAAGGATAACATTCGTCGGGCTATTACTCAAATCAATCAGGAGGAAGAAACCACCATTCTCTTGACTACTCATGACCTGAGCGATATTGAGCAACTCTGTGATCGGATCTTTATGATTGATAAGGGGCAGGAGATTTTTGATGGAACGGTGAGCCAACTCAAGGAGACCTTTGGTAAGATGAAGACTCTCTCCTTTGAACTGCTACCAGGTCAAAGTCATCTCGCTTCTCACTATGAAGGCCTGCCTGATATGGCCATTGATAGACAAGGGAATAGTCTCAACATTGAATTCGATAGTTCTCTCTACCAATCAGCTGATATTATTAAGCAAACTCTGTCTGATTTTGAAATCCGCGATTTGAAGATGGTGGATACGGATATTGAAGATATTATCCGTCGCTTCTACCGAAAGGAGCTCTAAGATGGACAAATTGTGGAGACGTTATAAACCCTTTATAAATGCAGGTGTTCAGGAGTTGATTACCTATCGAGTCAACTTTATTCTCTATCGGATCGGCGATGTCATGGGGGCTTTTGTGGCCTTTTATCTCTGGAAGGCTGTCTTTGATTCTTCGCAAGAGTCTTTGATTCAGGGCTTTAGTATGGCAGATATCACCCTCTACATCATCATGAGTTTTGTGACCAATCTTCTGACTAGGTCAGATTCGTCCTTTATGATTGGGGAGGAGGTCAAGGATGGTTCCATTATCATGCGCTTGTTGAGACCAGTGCATTTTGCGGCCTCCTATCTTTTCACCGAGCTTGGTTCCAAGTGGTTGATTTTTATCAGCGTTGGCCTTCCATTTTTAAGTGTCATTGTTTTGATGAAAATCTTATCTGGGCAAGGGATGGTAGAAGTGCTGGGATTAACTGTTCTTTATCTTTTTAGCTTAACGCTGGCCTATCTGATTAACTTTTTCTTTAATATCTGCTTTGGATTTTCTGCCTTTGTGTTTAAAAATCTATGGGGTTCCAACCTACTTAAGACTTCCATAGTGGCCTTTATGTCGGGGAGTTTGATTCCCTTGGCTTTCTTTCCAAAGGTTGTTTCAGATATTCTGTCCTTCCTGCCTTTTTCATCCTTGATTTACACTCCGGTCATGATTATCGTTGGGAAATACGATGCCAATCAGATTCTTCAGGCGCTCGCTTTGCAGTTTTTCTGGCTCTTAGTGATGGTGGGCTTATCTCAGTTGATTTGGAAACGAGTCCAGTCCTTTATTACCATTCAGGGAGGTTAGTATGAAAAAATATCAACGCATGCATCTGATTTTTATCAGACAATATATCAAGCAAATCATGGAGTACAAGGTCGATTTTGTGGTTGGTGTCTTGGGAGTTTTTTTAACTCAAGGCCTGAACCTCTTGTTTCTCAATGTCATCTTTCAACACATCCCATCCCTAGAAGGTTGGACTTTTCAAGAAATTGCTTTTATCTATGGCTTTTCCTTGATTCCCAAGGGACTGGACCATCTCTTTTTTGATAATCTCTGGGCATTGGGACAACGCCTAGTGCGAAAAGGAGAGTTTGACAAGTATCTGACTCGTCCTATCAATCCCCTCTTCCACATCCTAGTCGAGACCTTTCAGATTGATGCCTTGGGCGAACTCTTGGTCGGTGGTATTTTACTGGGAACAACCGTAACTAGCATTGCTTGGACTCTTCCAAAATTCCTGCTTTTCCTAGTTTGTATTCCTTTTGCGACCTTGATCTACACTTCCTTGAAAATTGCGACAGCCAGCATCGCTTTTTGGACCAAGCAGTCAGGAGCCATGATTTACATTTTTTATATGTTTAATGACTTTGCCAAGTATCCGATTTCCATTTACAATTCTTTTCTTCGATGGTTAATTAGCTTTATCGTGCCCTTTGCCTTTACGGCCTACTATCCTGCTAGTTATTTCTTGCAGGGCAAGGATGTAATCTTTAACATCGGGGGTTTGATGTTGATTTCCCTTCTTTTCTTTGTCATTTCCCTTAAACTTTGGGATAGGGGCTTAGATGCCTACGAAAGTGCGGGTTCTTAAGTTTAATACTATCAAAGCCTTATCTCAGGACAGGCTTTTTCTAATAGAGATGAAAATTTCTTGACTTCCATACTCAGAGTTCTATACTATAATCGCAATCGCCGATTTAGCTCAGTTGGTAGAGTAAGGCACTCGTAAAGCCTAGGTCACAGGTGAACATATGACTGAAGATTTGCAAAATTAGATATGTAGGAAATAACCGTTAAGCCTTTTTCTTAGCGGTTATTTCTATTATTTAATAGCATTGATATTTCATCAATTATGTCTGTATCTGTGATTCTGGTAGTGCTTCAACTTGATTGCTACTATTTTTGATGGTGTGAATTTGCTTATAATGTATCTCAGTTAAGTACGAAATTTTTATATCTTTTTTAACACATATTAAAAATAAAATTAATACCCCTTAATTTTTCTTGACTTAAATTTTTTTAATTGATATACTATTTTTCAGAGAGCTAACAATTATATATAAATGTACTACTCTATTTCCTAGATAATACTTAGTAAAACTTTTTATAACAAAGGCTAGCAAAGTTAAAGTTTTCTATCTATTGGAAGTTAAATAAATATGTAAGGAATTAAAATGAAAAAAAGTACAGTATTGTCATTAACCACAGCTGCAGTTATTTTAGCAGCATATGTCCCTAATGAGGTAGTCTTAGCAGATACATCTAGTTCTGAAGATGCTTTAAGTATCTCTGATAAAGAAAAAGTAGTAGATAAACAAAAAGAAAACAAAGAAAAACATGAAGATATTCATAATGCTATAGAAACTTCAAAGGATACTGAAGAGAAGAAAACAACAGTTATTGAGGAAAAAGAAGTTGTTAGTAAAGAATCTGTGATAGCCAATAAAACTAACAATGAAAAAGCAACAATCAAAAAAGAAGATTCCAATCAATACAAAGGAGATAATGCAAACTCGTCTGCAAGTAAAGACACAGAAAATCCCAAAAAAGAAGATAGAGTTGTCTATATTGCTGAATTTAAAGATAAAGAATCTGGAGAAAAAGCAATCAAGAAACTATCAAATCTTAAGAATACAAAGGTTTTATATACTTATGATAGAATTTTTAATGGTAGCGCTATTGAAACAACCAAAGATACTCTAGACAAAATTAAACTAATAGAAGGTATTTCATCGGTTGAAAGGTCACAAAAAGTCCAACCTATGATGAATCATGCTAGAAAAGAAATTGGAGTTGAAGAGGCAATCGATTACCTAAAATCTATCAATGCACCATTTGGGAAAAACTTTGATGGCAGAGGTATGGTTATTTCAAATATCGATACGGGGACAGATTATAGGCATAAGGCTATGAGAATCGATGATGATGCCAAAGACTCAATGAGATTTAAAAAAGAAGACTTAAAAGGTACTGATAAAAATTTCTGGTTGAGTGATAAAATTCCTCATGCTTTCAATTATTATAATGGTGGTAAAATTACTGTAGAAAAAGCTGATGATGGAAGCGATTATTTTGATCCACATGGGATGCATATTGCAGGGATTCTTGCGGGAAATGATACTGAAAAAGATATCAAAAACTTTAACGGAATAGATGGAATTGCGCCTAATGCACAGATTTTTTCTTATAAAATGTACTCTGACGCAGGATCTGGCTTCGCAGGGGATGAAACAATGTTTCATGCTATTGAAGATTCCATCAAACACAATGTCGATGTTGTTTCGGTATCATCTGGCTTTACAGGAACGGGCCTTGTAGGTGAGAAATATTGGCAAGCTATTAGAGCGTTAAGAAAAGCAGGCATTCCAATGGTTGTAGCTACGGGTAACTATGCAACTTCTGCTTCAAGTTCTTCATGGGATTTAGTGGCAAATAATAATCTGAAAATGACCGATACTGGAAATGTAACACGAACTGCAGCACATGAAGATGCGATAGCAGTTGCTTCTGCTAAAAATCAAACAGTTGAGTTTGACAAAGTTAAGATTGGAGGAGAAAGTTTTAAATATAGAAATATAGGGGCCTTTTTCGATAAGAATAAAATCATAACAAACGAAGATGGTTCAAAAGCTCCTAGTAAATTGAAATTTGTATATATAGGCAAAGGTCAAGACCAAGATTTGATAGGTTTGGATCTTAAGGGCAAAATTGCAGTAATGGATAGAATTTATACAAAGGATTTAAAAAATGCTTTTAAACGAGCAACGGATAAGGGCGCACGCGCCATTATGGTTGTAAATACTGTAAATTACTACAATAGAGATAATTGGACAGAGATCCCAGCTATGGGATATGAGGAGGATGAAGGAACTACTAGTCAAGTTTTCTCAATTTCAGGAGATGATGGTGTAAAGTTATGGAACATGATTAACCCTGATAAAAAAACTAAAGTCAAAAGAAATAATAAAGAAGATTTTAAAGATAAATTGGAGCAATACTATCCAATTGATATGGCAAGCTATAATTCTAATAAACCGAATGTAGGTGACGAAAAAGAGATTGACTTTAAGTTTGCACCTGACACCGACAAAGAACTGTATAAAGAAGATATTATAGTCCCAGCAGGGTCTACATCTTGGGGGCCAAGAACAGATTTACTTTTAAAACCGGATGTTTCAGCACCTGGTAAAAATATTAAATCCACTCTCAATGTCATTAATGGGAAATCAACTTATGGTTATATGTCAGGGACTAGTATGGCAACTCCAATCGTGGCAGCTTCTACTGTTTTGATTAGACCAAAGTTAAAGGAAATGCTTGAAAGACCTGTATTGAAAAATCTTAAGGGAGATGACAAAATAGATCTTACAAGTCTTACAAAAATAGCCCTACAAAATACTGCACGTCCTATGATGGATGCAACGTCTTGGAAAGAAAAAAGTCAATACTTTGCATCACCTAGACAACAGGGGGCAGGGCTAATTAATGTGGCTAATGCATTGAGAAATGAAGTCGTAGCGACTTTTAAAAATACGGATTCTAAAGGTTTAGTAAACTCTTATGGTTCTATTTCTCTTAAAGAAATAAAAGGAGATAAAAAATATTTTACAATTAAGCTTCACAATACATCAAACAGACCTTTGACCTTTAAAGTTTCAGCATCAACCGTAACTACAGATGCTCTAACTGACAGACTCAAACTGGATGAAACATATAAAGATGAAAAATCTCCAGATGGGAAGCAAATTGTTCCAGAAATTCACCCAGAAAAAGTCAAAGGAGCAAATATCACATTTGAGCATGACACTTTCACTATAGGACCAAATTCTAGCTTTGATTTAAATGCGGTTATAAATGTTGGAGAGGCTAAAAACAAAAATAAATTTGTAGAATCATTTATTCATTTTGAGTCAGTGGAAGAAATGGAAGCTCTGAACTCCAATGGGAAGAAAACAAATTTCCAACCTTCTTTATCGATGCCTCTAATGGGATTTGCTGGGAATTGGAACCACGAACCAATCCTTGATAAATGGGCCTGGGAAGAAGGTTCAAAATCAAAAACAATGGAAGGTTATGATGATGATGGTAAACCGAAAATTCCAGGAACCTTAAATAAGGGGATTGGTGGAGAACATGGTATAGATAAATTTAATCCAGCAGGAGTTATACAAAATAGAAAAGATAAAAATACAACATCTCTAGACCAAAATCCAGAATTATTTGCTTTCAATAACGAAGGGATCAACGCACCATCATCAAGTGGTTCTAAGATTGCTAAAATTTATCCTTTAGATTCAAATGGAAATCCTCAAGATGCTCAACTTGAGAGAGGATTAACGCCTTCTCCCCTTGTATTAAGAAGTGCAGAAGAAGGATTGATTTCAATAGTAAATACAAATAAAGAGGGAGAAAATCAAATTGACTTAAAAGTCATTTCGAGAGAACACTTTATTAAAGGAATTTTGAACTCTAAGAGAAATGATGCAAAGGGAATCAAATCTTCTAAACTAAAAGTTTGGGGTGACTTGAAATGGGATGGACTCATTTATAACCCTAGAGGGAAAGAAGAAAATGCACCAGAAAGTAATGACAAAAAAGATCCTGCTACTAGGATAAGAGGTCAATTTGAACCGATTGCAGAAGGTCAATATTTCTATAAATTTAAATATAGATTAACTAAAGATTATCCATGGCAGGTTTCCTATATTCCTGTAAAAATTGATAACACAGCCCCTAAGATTGTTTCGATTGATTTTTCAAATCCTGAAAAAATTAAGTTGATTACAAAGGATACTTATCATAAGGTAAAAGAGCAATACAAGAATGAAACTTTATTTGCGAGAGATCAGAAAGAACATCCTGAAAAATTTGACGAAATTGCCAACGAAGTTTGGTATGCAGGAGCCGCTCTTGTTAATGAAGATGGAGAGGTTGAGAAAAATCTTGAAGTAACTTATGCAGGTGAGGGTCAAGGAAGAAATAGGAAACTTGACAAAGACGGAAATACCATTTATGAAATTAAAGGCGCAGGAGATTTAAGAGGAAAAATCATTGAAGTCATTGCATTAGATGGCTCTAGTAATTTCACAAAGATTCATAGAATTAAATTTGCTGATCATGCTGATGAAAAGGGGATGATTTCCTATTATCTAGTAGATCCTGATCAAGATTCATCTAAATACCAAAAGCTTGGCGAGATTGCCGAATCTAAATTTAAACATTTAGAAAATAGAAAAGAGGATAGTCTTAAAAAAGATGCAACTGAAGTAGAACATCATCAAGACAATGAAGAGGCTACCGAAGAAAAATCTAGCTTTACTATCAATAAAGCCATTTCAACAATTAGAGACTTTGAAAGCAAAGACTTAAAGAAACTCATTAAAAAGAAATTTAGAGAAGTTGATGACTTTACAAGTGAAACTGGTAAGAGAATAGAGGAATACGATTATAAATACGATGATAAGGGAAATATCATTGCGTATGACGATGGTAGTGCCTTACAATATGAAACTGAAAAACTTGACGAAATCAAATCAAAAATTTATGGTGTTCTAAGCCCGTCTAAAGATGGACACTTTGAAATTCTTGGAAAGATAAGTAATGTTTCTAAAAATGCCAAGGTATATTATGGAAATAACTATAAATCTATAGAAATCAAAACGACTAAGTATGATTCCCACTCAAAAACGATGACATTTGATTTATACGCTAATATTAATGATATTGTGGATGGATTAGCTTTTGCAGGAGATATGAGATTCTTTGTTAAAGATTATGATCAGATAAAAGCTGAAACTAAAATTAGAATGCCTGAAAAAAATAAGGAAACTGAAACAGAATATCCCTATGCATCAAGTTATGGGAATGTCATAGAATTAGGAGAAGGAGATCTTTCAAAAAATAAACCAAACAATTTAACGGACATGGAATCTGGTAAAATCTATGCTGATTCAGAAAAACAACAATATCTATTAAAGGATAACATCATTCTAAGAAAAGGCTATGCACTAAAAGTGACTACCTATAATCCTGGAAAAACAGATATGTTAGAAGGAAATGGAGTTTATAGCCAGGAAGATATAGCAAAAATCCAAAAGGCCAATCCTAATCTAAGAGTCTTATCAGAAAAAATAATTTATGCTGATAGTAGAAATGTTGAAGATGGAAGAAGTACTCAATCAGTGTTAATGTCGGCTTTAGACGGCTTTAACATTGTAAGGTATCAAGTGTTTACCTTTAAAATGAATGATAAAGGGGAAGCAATCGATAAAAATGGAAATCTTGTGACAAATTCTTCTAAACTTGTATTATTTGGTAAGGATGGAAAAGAGTACACAGGAGAGGATAAGTCCAATGTAGAAGCTATAAAAGAAGATGGTTCTACGTTATTTATTGATGCAAAACCAGTAAATCTTTCAATGGACAAGAACTACTTTAATCCATCTAAATCTAATAAAATTTATGTACGAAATCCAGAATTTTATTTAAGAGGTAAGATTTCTGATAAGGGTGGTTTTAACTGGGAGTTGAGAGTTAATGAATCGGTTGTAGATAATTATTTAATCTATGGAGATTTACACATTGATAACACTAGAGATTTTAACATTAAGCTTAATGTTAAAGACGGTGACATCATGGACTGGGGGATGAAAGACTATAAAGCAAACGGATTTCCAGATAAGGTAACAGACATGGATGGAAATGTTTATCTTCAAACTGGCTATAGCGATTTGAATGCGAAAGCGGTTGGAGTACACTATCAATTTTTATATGATAATGTCAAACCAGAAGTAAACATTGATCCTAAGGGAAATACTAGTATCGAATATGCTAATGGAAAATCTGTAGTCTTTAATATCAATGATAAAAGAAATAATGGATTCGATGGTGAGATTCAAGAACAACATATTTATGTAAATGGAAAAGAATACAAATCATTTGATGATATTAAACAAATAACAGACAAGACACTAAACATTAAAATTGTTGTAAAAGATTTTGCAAGAAATACAACCGTAAAAGAATTCATTTTAAACAAAGATACGGGAGAGGTAAGCGAACTAAAACCTCATACAGTAACTGTGACCATTCAAAATGGAAAAGAAATGAGTTCAACGATAGTGTCGGAAGAAGATTTCATTTTACCTGTCTATATGGGCGAATCAGAAAAAGGATATCAATTTGATGGTTGGGAAATTGCTGGTTTCGAAGGGAAAAAAGATGCTGGTTATGTTATTAATGTGTCAAAAGATACACTTATAAAACCTGTATTCAAGAAAATAGAGGAGAAAAAGGAGGAGGAAAATAAACCTACTTTTGATGTATCCAAAAAGAAAGATAAGCCACAGGTAAATCCTAGTCAATTAAATCAAAATCATAGAAAAGAGGACTTACAAAGAGTAAATCATTCACAAAAATCTGATTCAACTAAGGATGTTACAACTACAGTTCTTGATAAAAACTTTGAAAATAAGAAGGAAGTCCATCTTAATGAACAAGAGAACATAGCTAATAAACATACTAACATTGATAGTAAGTCGGATACTAACCATTCTGACAGGTTGCCAAAAACCGGAACAGTTAGAGAAGTTCTTACACCATTCATTGCTGGAATATTGTTTATAATAGGAGCACTTCTTGGATTGAAGAAAAAAGATTAAGATTAAGATAAAAACTGTAGAAAAAATGTTTATATGTTGAGATTAGATACTGTGATGGTTAAACAGTTTGCTGACAATTACTATTTAATACTTAATTCTTAAGTTTACATTGATAATTATACTCTTTTAGAATGTATTAATGGACTTCATTTAGATAACAAAAAATCTTCTTATTACAGATAGGAAGATTTTTTGGACTCTACTGATTTCACAAAATACGGTATCGAACTATATATTCAAAATTGTGCTTTTACAATTATAGTAAAAACTCAAGATTTATTTGATGAAGTACAGTCTATATGAAATATGATAAGAAACTACACCTATTAGAATTTTTATAAATATAAGTGAATAATACGAAAGAATAGCTACCCTTAATTATCATAGTTAGACTATAAAAATATATAAAATTCTTAAGAATTATGCTATAATTTATGTTAATAAACTCGATATAGAGTTTAATGGATGATTCTATTGATGCCAATATTTAAGGGTTAGTTGATTGGTTTTCTTTTGAAAATCCATCTATTCATGGATACTGACAAATCTTGCGAATTTGTTTAAGATATAGGTGAAATATAGTGAAAATGGGAGGAATACTATGACTAAGAAAAATTTTGAAGAGAAAAATGATTCTAAATCAACTGTCTCGAAGGTAGTGAAAGGAACTTCTCCATCTAAGATTAGGGGCAAGTTTTTTAAAATAAAAGTCTATATTGGCATTGCCATTAGTCTCTTGGTTGTTGCAATCTTAGCAAGCCTCTTATTATTCTCACCTAACGCAAAGAAAGAGTCAAATGAAGCCATTTCTTCAGTTGCTAAAAAAGAGAACACAAGTAAAGAAGCGATAGATACTTCGAAAGCGTCTGAGAATGAGAAGAAGAAAGAAGAGGAGATTCAAAAACTCAAGGAACAGCTAACCAGTTTAGATAGCAAGGTCTCTGAGTCAGAGAAGTTAGTTGACAAGTTAAAAGAAGAAACGGCTGTTCCGAAACTGGATATTGAAGCACTAAGAAATAATGATTTATCTAGTTTGAAAGGTACATGGCGTACACCGTCGGGCAAAGAGTTTGTTATTAATGAGTCTAGTGAACTGTATGCAACTGGTTATAGAGATGGTCAAAAATATGAATCTACTTATGAAATAACATTCTCAAAAGGTCAAGGACGTCGTAACTCTGATACAGCTTCTTTCGGTTTAAATCCAAAAGGTATTCCAGTAGGAGGAGGTTATATGATTGCAGTACCTAGAGGCATTGTCTTGGAGTCCGCTGGACAGTATACTGATCAATCAAATACTGCTGAAGATAGACTTGTGGCTGGACAAAGTTATCCTAGCATGCTTACGGAACCAGAAAACGTTTATTATCGTGTAAAACCAGATACTAGTAAACTTGAGGAAGAGGAGAAGAATTTAGCTCAACTACAGGCTGAACGCGAAGCAATCAAAACTTCTCTAGAGTCTAAGGAAAAGAAAAATAATAACTAGAAAAAACTAGTTTAGAATCTAACTTTCGATTGTTTTAGTTCAGAAATACTGTTGCAATCGCTAGAATGAAGAAGCTCATTAGGGCTTCTTTTCTTTTATCTTAACACTTCAACCACTTAGACTGATATAGAGACCAGATAGGCAAAAGAACTTGTTCTTGAAACTGACCTCTGCTATAATGATTTTTGTAAGGGACGTGAGGCGTCACTATCAGATAACTCAAGTTCATAAAAAAGCAATTGGAGATAAAAATGAAAAAATTATTAGGTATTGGATTCTTGCTAGTTTCAGCTTTGGTTTTGTATTTTGGTTCTGTTGGATGGCCAAGTTTGGATGTCAACCTATGGTCACTGATTCCGGTTGGTCTGTTCCTCTTTTTCACTCTAGAGAATTTTTTGAAAAAAGACTACAAGGCTAGTCTGATGTGTTTAATTATTGCTTTTATCATTGCAAATGCAATTTTAGACCTTTTGCCAATTTCAAGTGGCTTGGTAATTGGAGCGGGCGTACTAGCTTGCATTGGTATTGGATACCTCTTTCCTGATAAAGATACACAAGAAGACAAATAGAAAAGGCCTCGAGGTTTCTCGAGACCCTTTTTTACTTACCAGCGTAATATTTTTGAATTCCTTTCACGATACCTGCTACAAGCTTATCTTGATAGTGGCTATCTCGAATCTGTTGATTTTCAGCGAAATTATCTATATAACCAAGCTCTAGGAGGACGGCTGGTTTAGCAGTTTCTCGAAGAACGGCAAAGCTTCTTTCCAATAAACCAGCATCTTTAGCACCAGTCTCAGCTAACAATGAAGAGTGGATAGCTGCTGCGAGGCGCTTGCTCTCACTCATACGGTCAGGATGGTTATGCCAGTATGGGTTGATTTTACTTGGATAATCAGGATCATCACTGTAGGAATAGGTTTGAATTCCACTAGATTTTGAGTATGCATTACCAGTCGCATTGAAGTGAATACTGATAAAGATGTCAGAGTTAGTCTTGTTAACCATACGAGAACGTTCTGTAACAAAATCTACATCAATATCACTATCACGTGAAGTGAGAACTTTGTAGCCAAGTTCTTCTAACTTTTTGCGTAATTTACGATACACCTGCATGTTGAGGTCTTTTTCAGCGACATTGTAATAGTATGCACCTGAGTCTCTTCCACCATGTCCTGGATCTAAAAAGATGGTTCTACTGTATTGGCCTTTTACAAAACCAACTTCTTTTGAGACCTCAGAAATCCATTGACCATTTTTGTGGAATAGATGGTCTTTACCGTCAATTTTGTAAGTTCCGGAAACATAATGTCCATTATCATCTAAGTAGTAGCGAGCCTTATAAGTGTCGTCGTAAATCCACTCTTTTTTAGCCATATAACCACCAGCTTTGAGATAGTAAGCTCCAATCCATTCTTTTGATGCATACATTCCACCACGCTTCAAAAAGAACCAGCTGTTATAGTTTTTATCAAATATCCATTCATTATCAGCCATGGCTCCATTGGTTTTTAGATAATAGCTTCCCGACCATTTATCGGCTAACATAGCTCCATCTTGAGCAAAAGAATACCAAGAACCGCTGATTTTTTCCCATTTGTTTTGGACAAATTTTCCAGATGCGTTCGCATAGAACCAGGTATCTTTAATTTTTACCCAGCTATTTTCAGCCATAGCACCACTGTTATTAAATAGGTAGCCCTTAAATGTAGTTGAGCTCAACATGATTCCCTTTTTATCAAAGTAGTACCAAGAACCATTGACTTTCTCCCACTTGTCCTGAGAGATTTTTCCAGAGGATGTGGCATAATACCAATTTTGGTCGATTTTTGCCCAGCCGTTTGTGGCCATAGCTCCACTTTTGGTCAGTAAATAGTTATCAAAAGTTGTATTACTAAGCATGATTCCATCTTTGTCAAAGTAATACCAAGCACCACCAATTTTCTCCCATTTATTCTGAGAAATTTTTCCAGAAGAATTAGCGAAGTACCATTTTCCATTGATAAAGTTCCAACCGTTTTCAGCCATCACTCCATCTTTATTGAAAACATAACCATCAAAGGTTGTATTGCTTAGTCGATGGCCATCTTTATTGAAGTAGTACCACTTTCCTTGGATTTTTTTCCAGTTAGTAACAGGTTTGTTGTGTTCGTAAAAGCGCCAGTTATTATTTTCTTCCTGCCAACCTTCTTTGACTTTTTCAACTTTTTCTTCTTTTTTTACTTCAGACTTCTTCTCTTCTGTAGCAGGATTTTTTTTCTCTATTTTTTCTTCTTTATCATCAATTTTAGAAGAATTGTCTGTTTTTTCGACCTTCTCTTTCGATTTTTCTTGGTTTTCGATTTTTGAAGTACTTGAATGAGGAATTGTTACATTTTCTCGTACTGACTCTGCTTTATTTTCTTGAGCTTGGGCAGTTGTTTGAGTGTATCCTAAAATAGATAAGGCAACTGCACTAGCAAGTAAAACCTTTTTCATATTAAACTCCTTTTGTTTTTTTGCTTATTATAATAAAATCTTGCTGATTTCTCAACTATCAAACTGAACTTCTTCTAGTAGATAGTCGATAAAGCGTTCGCCCATCTTAGATAGGCTGGTTTTTTCATGCTGGATATAGACCAGCTCAATTGGGTCATCAATATCCAGTGGGATAGAAACGATATTGTCTCCGTTGAGGTTGCTGTTCAAAATCCCTGTCGCAATGGTATAACCATCCAAACCAATCAAGAGATTAAAGAGGGTAGCACGGTCGCTGACTACGATAGATTTTTTGTGGTATTCCTGCGAGAGAATCTCTTCTGAAAAGTAGAAGGAGTTATGAGTTCCTTGGTCATAGCTGAGGTAAGGGAAGTTTTCTAAATCTTCCAGTTTCACCTTGTCTTTCTTGGCCAGAGGATTGGTCTTGCTGACAAAGATATGAGGCTGAGCTGTAAAGAGATGATGAGCCAGCAGGTGATTGTCATCCAGCATCTTGGTTAAAACATCACGGTTGTAGCTGTTTAAGAAGAGGACACCGACCTCACTACGGAAGTTCTTGACGTCGTCGATAATCTCCCAAGTACGAGTTTCACGAAGGAAGAGCTCGTATTTCTCCATATCGCTTTTCTTGAGCAGAGAGACAAAGGCATTGACCACAAAGGCATAGTGTTGAGACGAAACGCTAAAGAGTTCGCGGTGGGCGACAGGATTTTTATAGCGTTCCTCCAGAAGTTGAGTTTGCTCGACAACCTGACGGGCATAAGAGAGGAACTCCATCCCATCACGGGTCAAGGTGATCCCCTTGGGATTGCGGATAAAGATTTCAATGCCCATTTCATTTTCCAAATCTCTTACTGCATTGGAAAGACTCGGCTGGGTGATAAAGAGTTGCTTGGCTGCCTCATTCATGGAGCCAGTTTCGACGATTTTGATAATATAGTGTAATTGTTGAATTCTCATGTTTTTATTGTACCACACTTGCGTCAGAATCGCCAAAGAAGATAGGAAAATCAGGAGCATTGTGTGAGTCTCTTCTTGAAAAAAATACAAAATTTTGCTAGAATGAGTCTTATGAAAACATTCTATGATGTGCAGCAATTCCTCAAACGATTTGGTATCATTGTTTACATGGGAAAACGCTTATATGATATTGAACTGATGAAGTTGGAGCTCTCTCGAATTTACGATGCAGGGTTGATGGACAAATTAGACTATCTAGAGGCAGAAGCAGTTCTTCGCAGAGAGCACAAGGTAGAATTGGATTATATTGAGAAAAATGGAGAGAAGAACTAATGGTTACTTGGATTTTGTGGGCACTTATACTAGCAATGTTGGCGTGGATGGGCTTTAACTATCTTCGTATTCGCCGTGCGGCTAAAATCGTAGACAATGAGGAGTTTGAAGCCTTGATTCGTACAGGTCAATTGATTGATTTGCGAGACCCAGCTGAATTCCACAGAAAGCATATCCTTGGAGCCCGCAATATTCCTTCAAGTCAGTTGAAGACTAGTCTTGCTGCCCTTCGTAAGGAGAAACCTGTCCTTCTTTACGAAAACCAACGTGCGCAACGGGTGACAAATGCAGCACTTTATCTGAAAAAGCAAGGTTTTTCTGAGATTTATATCCTTTCTTATGGCTTGGATTCTTGGAAAGGAAAAGTGAAGACTAATTAACATAAGCTAAATTCTCAAACTAAGTTCCGCTTTGGGTATACAAGTGGACGTTTCTTTGAGAAGCTGCTATAATTAATATGATAAAAAACTTATAGTATTATATAGACAAAACTTATTTCTTTTGATATAATTTAGTGGTAATAATTTTAGGAGTTTCATAATATGAAAGAAAAGAAGAAATCTTCCCTTGTTTTAGGTATCCTATCTATCGTTCTTGGCTTGCTATCTCCAATCGTAGGTCTTGTTTTGGGGATCATTGGTCTAGTCTTGGCTAATTCACATCAAAAAGAATCTGAATTAGACTATAAAACAGAACGAATTCTAAATATCGTAGGGATTGTAGTTTCTGTAATTAACTGGGTTGCAGGACTCCTCTTAATGATGCACTAATCAGGATTCTAACAAAAAAAGCTTTATTTTTAAAAGCTTTTTTGTTTTATCCACTCTTCTCGGTTCAAGAACCGGATAACATAGTGTTAACATTTTTCACCCAATTGATAAAGCCGATTTTTATGGTATTATTCATTTGTGTTTAGTTTAAGGAGTTTTTAGAAAATGCAAGAAAAGAAAAAAAATCCACTTTTGGTGGGTATTCTGTCTATTGTTATGAGTTTATTATTTGCTTTGGGAGGTATTCTTTTAGGTATCGCTGGTATTTTGTATGCTAACGAACTTCAAAAAGAATCTGGACTTGATTATAAAACAGAAAGAATTGTAGCTGTTGTAGGTATTGTTCTTTCTGCTCTTAACTGGATTGTTGGAATTATCTTACACATGAGTTAAAGAAGATTAAAAAAGCTTTAAAAATAAAGCTTTTTTCTTTTATCCACTTTTTTCTAAATAGTTTTTAATGATTTCCAATTCCTCTGGATTCAAGGGACGGAATTGCCCTTCTGCTAGTTCTGGGTCTAATGTAAAGTCACCGAACTGAACTCGTTTGAGAGAAACAACCTTGACACCAACTGAGAGGAACATTTTTTTAACCTGATGAAATTTTCCTTCTGAAATGGTGATAGAGGCTTGGCTGTGGGAAGGACTTGCAGATAGAATCTCTAGTCTTGCAGGTTTACAGACAGTACCATCTAAAAAGACAATTCCCTTTTGAAAGGCTTGGATATGGTCAGGTGTCAGAAGTCCATTGACCTCAACTCGATAGGTTTTATCGACATGATATTGGGGATGGAGGAGCTGAAAGCCTAAGGGACCGTTATCGGTCAAGAGAAGGAGTCCTGTCGTATCTCGGTCCAGTCGGCCGACGGCATAGAGCTTGTCAGACTGGATGTCAGGCGGAAGGAGGTCCATGACAGTTGGAAGTTCCGTGTCTCTATTGGCTGTCACGACACCAGCAGGTTTATGAAGCATCAGATAGGTGTGTTCATAGCCTTGAATGATTTGGCCCTGAAAAAGAAGTTCCTGTAGTCCTGTATCGATATTTTGGGCTAAGGAACAGGCTGGGCAACCATCGACGAGAATGTCCCCTTTGAGAAGTGCTTGTTTCATGGCCTTTCGGCTGATTTTTTCTTGGGCTAATAAATTATCTAAACGCATACTGTGCCTATCTTATCATAAGTTGTTTGCTTTGAAAAGGATTGACGTGAAAAGAAAAGCGGAGTGAAAACATTTACACTTGCTTGAGTTATGTTATTTACTTGAAAATATGGTATAATCGTTCAGTTAGAAAATAAATTTTGAATATTATAGAGGAAATCATGACAAAATTAAGAGAAGATATCCGTAACATTGCGATTATCGCCCACGTTGACCACGGTAAAACAACCCTTGTTGACGAATTATTGAAACAATCAGAAACGCTTGATGCACGTACTGAATTGGCTGAGCGTGCTATGGACTCAAACGATATCGAAAAAGAGCGTGGAATTACCATTCTTGCTAAAAATACGGCCGTTGCCTACAACGGAACTCGTATCAATATCATGGACACACCAGGACACGCGGACTTTGGTGGAGAAGTTGAGCGTATCATGAAAATGGTTGACGGTGTTGTCTTGGTCGTAGATGCCTATGAAGGAACAATGCCACAGACTCGTTTCGTATTGAAAAAAGCTTTGGAACAAGACCTTGTGCCAATCGTGGTTGTTAACAAAATCGATAAACCATCAGCTCGTCCAGCAGAAGTAGTGGACGAGGTCTTGGAACTTTTCATCGAGCTTGGTGCAGATGACGACCAGCTTGACTTCCCAGTGGTATATGCTTCAGCGATCAACGGAACTTCTTCATTGTCAGATGATCCAGCTGACCAAGAAGCGACTATGGCACCAATCTTTGACACCATTATCGACCACATCCCAGCTCCAGTAGATAACTCAGATGAGCCTTTGCAGTTCCAAGTCTCACTTTTGGACTACAATGACTTCGTTGGTCGTATCGGTATCGGTCGTGTCTTCCGTGGTACTGTTAAGGTTGGGGACCAAGTTACCCTTTCTAAACTTGACGGCACAACTAAAAACTTCCGTGTTACAAAACTCTTTGGTTTCTTTGGTTTGGAACGTCGTGAAATCCAAGAAGCCAAAGCAGGTGACTTGATTGCCGTTTCAGGTATGGAAGATATCTTTGTCGGTGAAACCATTACTCCGACAGATGCAGTAGAAGCTCTTCCAATCCTACACATCGATGAGCCAACGCTTCAAATGACTTTCTTGGTCAACAACTCACCATTTGCTGGTAAAGAAGGTAAATGGGTAACTTCTCGTAAGGTGGAAGAACGCTTGCAGGCAGAATTGCAAACAGACGTTTCCCTTCGTGTTGACCCAACTGATTCACCAGATAAATGGACAGTTTCAGGACGTGGAGAATTGCACTTGTCAATCCTTATCGAAACAATGCGTCGTGAGGGATATGAACTTCAAGTATCTCGTCCAGAGGTTATCGTAAAAGAAATCGACGGTGTTAAATGCGAACCATTTGAACGTGTACAAATCGACACTCCAGAAGAATACCAAGGGTCTGTTATCCAAAGCCTTTCTGAACGTAAGGGTGAAATGTTGGATATGATTTCAACTGGTAATGGTCAAACTCGTTTGGTCTTCCTTGTTCCAGCGCGTGGTTTGATTGGATACTCAACTGAGTTCTTGTCAATGACTCGTGGTTACGGTATCATGAACCATACCTTTGACCAATACTTGCCATTGATTCCAGGTGAAATTGGTGGTCGTCACCGTGGTGCCCTTGTTTCTATCGATGCTGGTAAGGCTACAACTTACTCAATCATGTCTATCGAAGAACGTGGTACGATCTTTGTCAACCCAGGTACTGAGGTTTATGAAGGAATGATCATCGGTGAAAATTCTCGTGAAAACGACTTGACAGTTAACATCACTAAGGCCAAACAAATGACTAACGTTCGTTCAGCTACTAAGGACCAAACAGCTGTTATCAAGACACCTCGTATCTTGACACTTGAAGAGTCTCTTGAGTTCTTAAACGACGACGAGTACATGGAAGTAACGCCTGAGTCTATCCGTTTGCGTAAACAAATCCTTAATAAGGCAGAGCGTGAGAAAGCTAACAAGAAGAAAAAATCAGCTGAATAAGAGCTAGAAAGAGATAAAGATGGTTTATTTAATCATAGGACTCCTCTTATTACTACTCTATGTATTTGCGACACCAGAAAGCATTAAAGGGACAGTCAATATCGTCCTTGTCGTCTTTGCTTTCGTAGCACTCTTGATTTTGCTGATGCTGTCTGTCCTGCAAATCTTTCAGCTACCGACAGAATTCTTTATCGCAATCGCCATGCTCCTCCTAGCATACTTTAGTTTGCGAGATATTACCCTCATGTCGGTTAGTAAAAACAAAAGAAGATAAAAAGAGAGTTTCGGCTCTCTTTTTGCTTGTTAGAATGCTGAATCTGAGCATTTTCGTTTAGAATTATTTCCATAAAAATGGTAAAATAGTAAGAGTAGAAATGGAGTTCGAGACATGAAAGTTATAGATCAATTTAAAAATAAGAAAGTCCTTGTTTTAGGTTTGGCCAAGTCTGGTGAATCTGCAGCTCGTTTGTTGGACAAGCTAGGTGCCATTGTGACAGTAAATGATGGCAAACCTTTTGAGGACAATCCAGCTGCCCAAAGTTTGCTGGAAGAAGGAATCAAGGTCATTACAGGTGGCCATCCTTTGGAACTCTTGGATGAAGAGTTTGCCCTTATGGTGAAAAATCCAGGTATTCCATACAGTAATCCCATGATTGAAAAGGCTTTGGCCAAGGGGATTCCAGTCTTGACTGAGGTGGAATTGGCTTACTTGATTTCAGAAGCGCCAATTATCGGTATCACAGGTTCGAACGGTAAAACAACCACAACGACTATGATTGGGGAAGTTTTGACTGCTGCTGGACAACATGGTCTCTTATCAGGAAATATCGGCTATCCTGCCAGTCAAGTGGCTCAAACTGCGACAGACAAGGACACGCTTGTCATGGAACTTTCTTCTTTCCAACTCATGGGAGTTCAAGAATTCCATCCTGAGATTGCAGTTATTACCAACCTCATGCCAACTCATATCGATTATCATGGTTCTTTTGAGGAATATGTAGCAGCCAAGTGGAATATCCAGAACAAGATGACAGCAGCTGATTTCCTTGTCTTGAACTTTAACCAAGACTTGGCAAAAGACTTGGCTACTAAAACACAAGCTACCGTTGTACCATTTTCAACACTTGAAAAGGTTGATGGAGCTTATCTGGAAGATGGTCAACTCTACTTCCGTGGGGAAGTGGTCATGGCAGCGAATGAAATCGGAGTTCCAGGTAGCCACAATGTGGAAAATGCCCTTGCGACTATTGCTGTAGCCAAGCTTCGTGGTGTTGATAACCAAACCATCAAAGAAACTCTTTCAGCCTTTGGTGGTGTCAAACACCGTCTCCAATTTGTGGATGAAATCAAGGGTGTCAAATTCTATAATGATAGCAAGTCAACCAATATATTGGCTACTCAAAAAGCCTTGTCAGGGTTTAACAACAGCAAGGTCATTTTGATTGCAGGTGGTTTGGACCGTGGTAATGAGTTTGACGAATTGGTTCCAGACATTACTGGACTCAAGAAGATGGTCATCCTCGGTCAGTCTGCAGAACGTGTCAAACGGGCAGCAGATAAGGCTGGTGTGTCTTATGTGGATGCGACTGATATTGCAGATGCGACCCGCAAAGCCTATGAACTTGCGACTCAAGAAGATGTAGTCCTTCTCAGTCCTGCAAATGCCAGCTGGGATATGTATGCTAACTTTGAAGTACGTGGCGACCTCTTTATCGACACAGTAGCGGAGTTAAAGGAATAATATGAAAAAAATTGTCTTTACAGGTGGGGGGACGGTTGGACACGTAACCCTCAACCTTTTGTTAATGCCCAAGTTCATCGAAGATGGTTGGGAAGTCCACTATATCGGGGACAAGCGTGGTATCGAACACCAAGAAATTCTCAAGTCGGGTCTAGATGTCACCTTCCATTCCATTGCGACTGGAAAATTGCGTCGTTATTTCTCTTGGAAAAATATGCTGGACGTCTTCAAAGTTGGCTGGGGAATTGTCCAGTCGCTCTTTATCATGTTACGACTTCGTCCACAGGCTCTTTTTTCAAAGGGAGGCTTTGTCTCTGTGCCGCCTGTGATCGCAGCACGTGTTTCAGGAGTTCCTGTCTTTATTCACGAATCGGACCTATCTATGGGCTTGGCCAATAAAATCGCCTATAAATTTGCGACGAAGATGTATTCAACCTTTGAGCAAGCTTCAAGTTTGACTAAGGTTGAGCATGTGGGAGCAGTGACCAAGGTTTCAGATCAAAAAAATCCAGAACCCGATGAATTGGTGGATATTCAAACCCACTTTAATCCCCAATTGCCAACTGTATTGTTTGTCGGTGGTTCTGCAGGTGCTCGTGTCTTTAACCAATTGGTGACAGACCATAAGAAAGAACTGACAGAACGCTACAATATTATCAATCTAACTGGAGATTCTAGCCTGAACGAGTTGAGCCAAAATCTCTTTCGTGTTGACTATGTGACCAATCTCTATCAACCCTTGATGGAATTGGCTGATATAGTTGTGACACGAGGTGGTGCTAATACGATTTTTGAGCTCTTGGCCATGGCAAAATTACATGTTATTGTGCCACTTGGTCGTGAAGCTAGTCGTGGAGACCAGATTGAGAATGCAGCTTACTTTGTAAAAAAAGGCTATGCAGAAGAGCTTCAAGAAAGCGATTTGACCTTGGACAGTTTAGAAGTGAAGCTTTCTCACTTACTAAGTCACAAGGAAGACTATCAAGCCAAGATGAAGGCTTCAAAGGAATTGAAATCTCTAGCAGATTTTTATCAATTGTTGAAAAAAGATTTATCATAAGGAAAGTAAATGTCAAAAGATAAGAAAAAAGAGGGCAAAGAAATCCTCGAAGAATTTAAAGAGTTATCAGAATGGCAGAAACGAAACCAAGAATATCTAAAAAAGAAGGCTGAGGAAGAGGCGGCCCTAGCTGAGGAGAAGGAAAAGGAAAGACAGACTCGAATGGCTTCAAAATCTGAAAAGTCAGATGCAACCGAGGAGCAAGAGAGTGAATCTGATTCAAAAGACTCAAAATCAGCTAAGAAAGAGTCTGAAGAAAAAGTAGAAGAGTCAGAAGACGTCAAAAAAGAAGTACCCAAAGAAGAACCAAAATCCAAAGAGCCAAAGAAACAGAATAAACAGGATAAAAAAATAGAGAAAAAGCCTGTAAAGGAAAAACAGGTCAAACCGAAAATTCCAGGAGTTCATATCTGGCGGGCTATCTCGATTTTGTTTCTCAGTCTGCTTTTATTGGTTGTCTCTGCCTACTTGCTCAGTCCTTATGCGACCATGAAGGATATTCGTGTTGAGGGAACAGTGCAAACTACAGATGATGATATTCGACAGGCTTCAGGCATTCAGGATTCGGATTATACGATTAACCTTCTGCTAGACAAGGCAAAATATGAAGAGCAGATCAAGTCTAACTATTGGGTTGAATCAGCTCAGCTTGTCTATCAATTTCCAACCAAGTTTACAATCAAGGTCAAGGAATATGATATTGTGGCCTACTATGTTTCTGGAGAAAGTCATTATCCAATCCTTTCAAGCGGTCAGCTTGAGACCAGTGCGGTAAGTTTGGTGAGTCTGCCAGAAACTTATATATCAGTTCTCTTTAATAACAGCGAACAAATCAAGACCTTTACCTCAGAACTTTCTCAAATTAGCCCCGAACTCAAATCTGCTATCCAAAAGGTGGAACTAGCCCCAAGCAAGGTCACATCAGATTTAATTCGAGTGACTATGAATGATTCGGACGAAGTTTTGGTTCCCCTTTCTGAAATGAGTAAGAAACTGCCTTACTATAGTAAGATTAAGCCACAATTGTCAGAACCAAGTGTGGTCGACATGGAAGCTGGAATTTACAGTTACACTGTGGCGGATAAATTAATTATGGAGGCTGAGGAAAAAGCCAAACAAGAGGCTAAGGAAGCTGAGAAGAAACAAAAAGAAGAAGAGAAGAAAAGACTGGAAGAACAGCAGAATAAACTAGAAGAGGAAAGGAAAAAGCTGGAGGAAGAGGGCAATCAAAACCAAACGACCCGGCGTTCATCGCGTCGTTAGGGTCTACCTTTTCTCCTATAGCTCTTTAGTGACCATGTTTTTACTTGACAAGTGTTAGTAGAAATAATAGAATAGTAAAAAACCTTTAAAGCAGTCCAGAGAGGCAGCTAAGGTTAGACGGTAAAAGGGTGGAGACTACCCATTTTTCGTGGAACCTTGCTGTGGGCAGGTTCCTTTTTTCGTGGCTTCTTGTGGCCAGACTCTCTTACTAGCAAAGGTAAAAGGAGAAACCTATGAGAGAACATCGTCCAGTTATTGCTCTTGATTTTCCTAGTTTTGAGGTGGTCAAGGAATTCTTAGCTCTTTTTCCAGCAGAAGAAAGCCTTTATCTAAAGGTAGGGATGGAGCTTTATTACGCAACGGGTCCTGAGATTGTGTCTTACTTGAAAGGCCTGGGGCACAGTGTCTTTTTGGATCTCAAGCTGCATGACATTCCCAATACAGTCAAGTCAGCCATGAAGGTCCTGTCTCAGCTTGGTGTGGATATGACCAATGTTCATGCTGCTGGCGGTGTAGAGATGATGAAGGCGGCGCGTGAAGGTCTTGGAAGTCAAGCCAAATTGATCGCTGTCACTCAGCTCACATCAACATCGGAATCCCAGATGCAGGAGTTTCAGAATATCCAAACCAGCCTGCAAGAGTCTGTGATTCATTATGCTAAGAAGACAGCTGAAGCTGGCTTGGATGGTGTCGTTTGCTCGGCTCAGGAAGTGCAAGTCATCAAACAGGCTACCAATCCAGATTTTATCTGTCTGACACCGGGTATTCGTCCGGCAGGTGCTGCAGTTGGAGATCAAAAACGAGTCATGACACCTGCTGATGCCTATCAAATCGGCAGTGACTATATTGTAGTGGGACGTCCCATTACACAAGCTGAGGATCCGGTTGCAGCTTATCATGCCATCAAGGATGAATGGACACAGGACTGGAATTAAAGAACTAGATTATAAAATAAAAGGAGAATACCATGACACTTGCTAAAGATATCGCTAGCCACCTCTTGAAAATCCAAGCCGTTTACCTCAAACCAGAGGAGCCTTTCACTTGGGCATCTGGTATCAAGTCACCGATTTACACTGATAATCGTGTGACACTAGCCTATCCAGAAACTCGTACCTTAATTGAAAATGGCTTTGTAGATGCTATCAAAGAAGCCTTTCCAGAGGTAGAAGTGATTGCAGGAACTGCAACAGCAGGGATTCCACACGGAGCTATCATTGCTGATAAGATGAACTTGCCTTTTGCCTACATCCGTAGCAAACCAAAAGACCACGGAGCTGGTAATCAAATCGAAGGCCGCGTAGCTCAGGGTCAAAAAATGGTAGTGGTTGAAGACCTTATTTCAACAGGTGGTTCTGTTCTTGAAGCAGTAGCAGCTGCTAAACGAGAAGGAGCAGATGTGCTTGGAGTTGTAGCGATTTTCAGTTACCAATTGCCAAAAGCAGACAAAAACTTTGCAGATGCTGGTGTTAAGCTGTTAACACTTTCTAACTACAGTGAACTCATTCACCTAGCTCAAGAAGAAGGTTACATCACACCAGAAGGGCTCGACCTTCTAAAACGATTTAAAGAAGACCAAGAAAATTGGCAAAATGCCTAAAACATAGAAAATCAGGTAGTCACTAGGATTACCTGATTTCTTTTTGTAATGTTATTGGATCTTATACTCAATGAAAATCAAATATAATCCAAGGTGAAGCTGATGTGGTTTGAAGAGATTTTCGAAGAGTATTAGTCAACTTTTCCACCTTCAACAACTAGGTCATCTGCTTTAGCAGCGTCACCGTAGGTTGGGTGAAGTGTTTTTTCATAGGCCTTGTGGAAGAAGTTTTCCTTACCTAATTTTTCAATATCTTTATTGATGAAGTCTAGCAATTCTTGGTTGCCTTTTTGAACTGCTGCTGCGATGGTATCTGGATTACCGAGGGAAGTAATTCCTACTTCAAATCCTTTATTTTCAAGCGCCCAAGCTAGGACTTCCGTATTGTCAGTAGAGAAGGCATCTCCACGTCCGTCAAGAAGAGCTTGGTAAGAGTCACTGTATTGGTCGTATTTTTGGAGTTTTACTTCTGGGTGATTTTTCTCAAAATAAGTTTCAGCGGTCGTTCCTTTTGTAACAATCAAGGTTTTGCCTTCTAATTGTTTGACATCTGTAATGAGACCAGTCTTAGGTGATACGACACCCAGAGAAACTTTCATATATGGAAGGGCAAAATCAACTTGTTTCTTGCGTTCGTCAGTCACTGTAAAGTTGGCAAGAGTAATATCTACCTTGTTTGAAATCAAGTATTCAGCACGGTTGGCAGCGTCGACTGAAACGTATTTAACCTTTACCCCAAGGTCTTGTGCCAGTTGGTTCCCAAGTTCGATATCGTAACCTTGGTAAGAACCGTCATTGTCAACGTAACCAAAAGGTTTCTTATCTCCAAATACGGCGATTCGCAGTTCACCGCTTTTTTTGATTTCATCGATTGTGCGAGCCTTGGCAGTCGTTTTTCCAGATGATGAACCAGCATTTCCACCTGAGCTACAAGCTGTGACAAAGATTAGGGCGAAGGCAAGTGCCAAAACAGTTAAGAGTGGTTTGAATAGTTTCATAAGAATCTCCTTTATAGATATGAGCCAAATTGGCTAAAGTCAAAGACGTTTAAAAATTCCTGGGCTCGTTTGGTTTGCGGATTGGTAAAGAAGGCTTGAGCTGTTCCTTCTTCAGCGATTTTCCCTTGGTCGAGGAAGATAATCCGATCGGCAATTGCTTGGGCAAACTGCATTTCATGGGTTACTAAAATCATGGTACGGCCTTCTTGGGCCAAGTCATTGATGAGTTCTAGAACCTCACGTACCATTTCTGGATCCAACGAAGCAGTCACTTCGTCAAAAAGGATGATTTCTGGATGCATGAGCAGGGCACGGACAATTGCAACCCGTTGCTTTTGTCCACCAGATAATTGACGGGCAAAGCTATGTTGTTTATCTAGCAAACCAACACGTTCCAGTAGTTGCAAAGCCTCTTCCGTTACTTCTTTCTTGTCTCTTCCCTGAGCCTTGATAGGACCTAGGATGAGGTTTTGTAAGACATCCAGGTGGGGAAAGAGTTCATAACTTTGAAAGACCATGCCAATCTTTTGGCGAACCAGGTGAAAGTCTTTTTTATTTTCAACGATAGACTGACCGTCCAGAAGAATATCTCCACCTTGAATACTTTCTAAGCCATTGAGGCAACGAAGGAGAGTACTTTTCCCACAACCAGATGGCCCTAGGATGACGACAACTTCCCCTTTTTTGATATCTAAGGATAGTCCTTGGAGGATAGGATTGTCTCCGAAGGATTTTTTGAGTTCCTTGATTTCTAAGATAGTTTCAGACATTTAGTTCCTCCAATGTTTTTCTAAGTGAGTGGATAGTTTGGAAATAGGAAAGCAAACTGCGAAATACAAGACCAGAATGGTTCCATAAATCCAAAAGGAAGCGGTTGGGATGGTTAGGCGATTGCTATCGATGATTTGTTGCCCAACCTTGGTCACTTCAACAACCCCTATCAAAACAACCAAGGAAGTGGTTTTAATCATCCGAGTAACAAGATTGATGGCTTGTGGCAGTAATCTTCTAAAGACTTGTGGGATAATGATGTGGTAGTAAAGTTGAACATTGGTTAAGCCGAGTGCCTGTCCACTTTCAAACTGATGCTTAGGAAGGGAAGTGATAGCTCCACGGACCAAGTCCCCCATCTCAGCTGTTCCCCAGAGGGTGAAAACGATAATAGCAGAAGTCTCACCTGAGATATTGATATTAAAGTTTCGAGCCAAGCCAAAGTAAACGATGAAGAGTAGCACCAGTTGGGGCATGATACGGATGAATTCCAGATACAATCGTGTTAAAAATCGTATGATTCTAGAATGGGAGGTCATGATGATTCCCATGACTGTCCCGAATATCATGGATAAGAGGACAGATAGGATGGATATGCCAATCGTAACGCCCAATCCCTGTAAGATTCTCAGGAGATTATTTCCCTGAAAGAGTACTTGTATTCCCGAATCCTGCATGGCGGAGCCTCCTTTCTATCCAACTAAAGACCAGTGAGATGGGTAGCAGCATTATCAGATAAGCACCTACCAACATAGCCAGCGCAATGTCTGTTTCATAGTAGAGACCAATCAAGTCCTTGGCGACATACATGAGGTCGGCCAAAGCCACTGCTGAGAAAACGGAGGTTTCCTTGATGAGGAAAATGACATTGGCACTAAAAGACGGTAGGGCCACCGCTGTTGCTTGCGGAAGAACTACATAGCGAAAGACCTGTAGAGGTGTCAGACCGATAGCTAATCCAATCTCCTGCTGGGTTTGACTGACGGCTTCCAGTCCACTTCGGAAAGATTCTGCCATATAGGATCCTCCTAAAAAGACCAGTCCTAAAGTAGCACAGACTTCTGAAGATAGGACAATCCCTACTCTAGGAAGACCGAAGTAGAGAAAGAAGAGTTGAATCAAAAGGGGCGTATTGCGTGACAATTCGATATAGGCTGTCGCTACTTGCGCCAAAATAGGAATTCGATAATGCCGGATGATGCTAACGATTAAGCCGAGCAGAAAGGATCCCAGAATTCCCCAAACTGCAATATGCAAGGTCAGAAAGAATGCCTTTTGATATAGTGGTAGATATTGTTCAACAATGGACCAATCCAAAAATAGAACCTCCCATCTAGAAAGATTACAGTTATTGTAGCACTTAAAATCTCCTTTGGATAATATGTATTTTTTATTGCCGTTATAAGGATTTTTTATCATAGAAATAAAATTTCTGAAATTTACAAACAAAATATTTGAAAAGTTTTGAAAAAAGAGTTAAGATATTTTTGTAATATACAAAGTAAACGCTTACTTATCAAGGAGGGCATTTTATGTCATACAAAACAAGCAGTGCAGAAGGTCATGTAGATTTCATCAATACCTATGATTTGGAGCCAATGGCGCAACAAGTTATTCCTAAAGCAGCATTTGGCTATATCGCTAGTGGGGCGGAAGATACCTTCACTTTACGTGAGAATATTCGTGCCTTTAACCACAAACTCATCGTTCCGCATACGCTTTGTGATGTTGAAAATCCAAGTACAGAGATTGAATTCGCAGGTGAAAAATTGTCTTCACCAATCATCATGGCGCCTGTTGCGGCTCATAAATTGGCAAATGAACAGGGTGAAGTGGCGACTGCGCGTGGTGTGCATGAGTTTGGTTCCCTCTATACAACCAGCTCATACTCTACTGTTGACCTTCCAGAAATTACAGAAGCCCTTCAAGGGACACCTCACTGGTTCCAATTTTACTTTAGTAAAGATGATGGGATCAACCGCCACATCATGGATCGTGTGAAAGCTGAAGGTTATAAAGCGATTGTCTTGACGGCAGATGCTACTGTAGGGGGCAATCGTGAGGTGGACAAGCGTAATGGTTTTGTCTTCCCAGTTGGCATGCCGATTGTTGAAGAATACCTACCAGAAGGTGCTGGTAAATCAATGGACTTTGTTTATAAATCAGCTAAACAACGCTTGTCTCCACGTGATGTAGAATTTATCGCTGAATACTCAGGACTTCCTGTTTATGTCAAGGGACCACAATGCCGTGAGGACGTTGAACGTTCGCTTGCTGCGGGAGCTTCTGGTATCTGGGTAACCAACCACGGTGGTCGTCAAATAGACGGTGGACCAGCTGCCTTCGACTCACTTCAAGAAGTAGCAGAAGCAGTTGATAAACGTGTACCAATCGTCTTTGACTCAGGAATTCGTCGTGGTCAACACGTCTTTAAAGCCTTGGCTTCAGGAGCAGACTTGGTAGCTATTGGTCGCCCTGTTATCTATGGCTTGGCTCTCGGTGGTAGTGTCGGTGTGCGTCAAGTCTTTGAACACTTGAATGCGGAATTGAAGACAGTTATGCAGTTGTCTGGAACTCAGACTATTGAAGATGTTAAACACTTTAAACTTCGTCATAATCCATACAACCCAACCTTCCCAGTTGATCCTCATGACTTAAAATTGTATTAATAAAACAGCTTACCTTCACTGAATGTGGAGGTTTTTGCTTGTGTTTTAAACGTTTTAATGAAAGGAAATCATGTAAAAGTCTATATAAATATATTTTCCAATCAAATATCTTGCTAGGGCTTTCATTTTTTGCTATACTGGTGCAGTAATTAAATAATAAAGACATTTGGGGTGCTTTAGGCTGAGATGATACCCATTGAACCTGATACAGTTAAGACTGGCGAAGGGAAATGTGAAACGTTTTTTCGTATGGCGAAATGAACAATCTAATCTTGTAAGTCAACTCTAATTCTTGATGGTAATTGGAGTTTTTTTGTTTATAGAAGCTGGATGAAGGTGATACAAAGCATTTAGGTAGCTCTTCTTGAACGCCCTTGATTTTCTTTAAAAAGGTCAAGTAAAACTAGGATTTTCTTGATGTTTTGTTGATTACGTACGAGTAAAGAGAGGAAAAGTAAATATGGAAACACAAGACTATGCATTTGAGCCAGGTTTGATTGTTGGAGAATTATTAAAAAGGAGTCAAGATGATTGGCAGGCTGCAATCAATCATCGTTTTGTTAAGGAACTTTTTGCGGGGACAATTGAGAATAAGGTCTTAAAAGACTACCTAATTCAAGATTATCACTTCTTTGATGCCTTCTTATCCATGCTGGGTGCTTGTGTAGCCCACGCAGACCAGCTTGAATCCAAGCTTCGTTTTGCCAAGCAACTAGGCTTTCTTGAAGCAGATGAAGACGGTTATTTTCAAAAGGCTTTCAAAGAGTTAAAAGTATCTGAGAATGACTATCTGGAAGTGACCTTGCATCCTGTAACAAAAGCCTTTCAGGAGCTTATGTATTCTGCTGTATCATCATCAGACTATGCCCATCTTTTAGTCATGCTGGTCATTGCAGAAGGTCTCTATTTAGACTGGGGTTCTAAAGATTTAGCTCTACCTGAAGCCTATATTCATTCGGAATGGATCAATCTCCACAGAGGTCCTTTCTTTGCAGAGTGGGTTCAATTTCTGGTTGACGAACTCAATCGTGTCGGGAAAAGTCGAGAAGATTTGACAGAACTTCAGCAACGCTGGAACCAAGCAGTCGCTTTAGAATTAGCCTTTTTTGATATTGGTTATGACGCTTAGAGAAGGTTTAGGATATTTACAAATTTGATGAGGTAGTTCTCTTCGAAAATCTCTTCAAACCACGTCAGCTTCACCTTAGATTATATATGTGACTGACTTCGTCAGTCTTATCTACAACCTCAAAGCAGTGCTTTGAGCAACCTGAGGCTAGATTCCTAGTTTGTTCTTTGATTTTCATTGAGCATAAATCATTCAATGTAAAAAAAATTTCTTAACGAAAGATAGAGATAAATCGAAATCAGTAGATCGTATAAAGTGAAAAGGAAGAATTTCAATATGACAAGTTTAAAATTATTAAAAGAAAAAGCACCTTTGGTCATTTGCATAACCAATGATGTAGTAAAAAATTTCACAGCAAATGGATTAGTAGCACTAGGTGCATCACCAGCTATGAGTGAGTTTCCTGCAGATTTAGAGGATTTGTTAAAGTATGCTGGAGGTTTATTAATAAACATAGGCACATTGACAGATGAAAATTGGAAATTATACCAAGCTGCTCTGAAAATTGCAGAGAAATATAATGTCCCAGCAGTTTTAGATCCTGTAGCCTGTGGAGCAGGAGAATATAGAAAAAAAGTAGCAGATGATCTAATTAACAATTACAAACTAGCAGCGATTAGAGGAAATACTGGAGAGATTGCCTCTTTAGTAGGAATAAATGTGGCATCTAAAGGAGTAGATAGTGCAGGCGTAGATAATATTGACGAAATTGCTCTAGCAGCAAATGAGAAGTTCAATATTCCAATAGTAGTAACAGGTGAAGTGGATGCTATTGCGGTAAATGGAGAAGTGGTAACGATTCATAATGGTAGTGCCATGATGCCAAAAGTTATTGGGACAGGATGCTTGTTAGGTGCTGTAGTAGCAAGCTTTATCGGACTAGAAAAAGGTCAAGAATTGAAATCATTAGAAACAGCAATGTTGGTTTATAATATCGCTGGAGAAATGGCAGAAAAACGTCCAAATGGACATCTTCCTGGAACATTCAAAGTGGAATTTATAAATGCCTTATATGAGATTACAGATGAAGATGTAAAGGAATTCAAAAGAGTGAAGTAAGATGTTTCATAAGGAATTATTAAAACTATATTTTATTTGTGGAACGACTACTTGCCAAGGAAAAGATCTATATACAGTCGTTGAGGAAGCCTTAAAAGGTGGGATAACCTTATTTCAATTCCGTGAAAAAGGTGAGGGATCCTTAGAAGGTAAAGAAAAAGTCGAATTAGCAATTAAACTACAGAATCTTTGTAAAAAATACAATGTTCCATTTATCGTTAATGATGATATAGATTTGGCGATGGAAATTGACGCTGATGGCGTACATGTAGGACAAGATGACCTTGGAGTTGATGAAATTAGAAAATTGATGCCAGAAAAAATAATTGGTCTTTCTATAAAAAACGAGGAAGAATTTCAACAATCAAAAGTTGAATATGTAGATTATGTTGGTGTTGGTCCTGTATTTGATACCCAGTCAAAGGATGATGCTGGTGGTGCTATAGGTTATGAAGGTCTTAAATTGATGAGAAAACTATTGCCACAACTGCCCTTAGTTGCAATTGGTGGGATACAGACGAAACATATTAAAGACATTATGAAGACCAATGTTGACGGCGTTTCAATAATTTCAGCAATATCATATGCAAAAAATATAGAAAAAACTGTTCGAGAAATGAGTGAACAATAGGTATGGATCTAACCAAAGAAAGATCTGCTGTCTTTGTGAGTGCAAGTCTGTATTTCCCAGTTCAATTTCTTGAACTAGAATAAATCGTTTGTTATAATATTTATATAATTAAATAATAAAGACATTTGGGGTGCTTTAG
>NZ_KV831050.1:47755-121992 GCF_001836965.1 Streptococcus sp. HMSC063B03
TACAGTTAAGACTGGCGAAGGGAAATGTGAAATGGTTTTTTTCGTATGTCGAAAAGAACTGTCTAATCTTGTAAGCTAAACTCTAATTCTTGATTGTAATTGGAGTTTTTTTGTTTATCAAAAGAGGATAGGCTGGACGTTAAGTCTTTCGGTAGCTCACCTTGAATGCCCCACTTTTCTTTAAAAAAAGGAGTTTTTTTATGTTGAAAAAATGGCAGTTAAAAGATGTTATTTTACTTGCTTTCTTGTCTATCTTTTTTGGTGGCGTTTTTGTAGGATCCGGCTATCTGTTTGATATCCTCACTCTGATTTTAGCCCCTCTTGGCTTGCAGGCCTTTGCCAATGAAATCCTCTTTGGTCTCTGGTGTATGGCTGCGCCCATTGCTGCCATCTTTGTTCCAAGAGTCGGAAGTGCAACGATTGGTGAAGTGCTAGCTGCGCTTGCTGAAGTCCTTTATGGTAGCCAATTCGGTCTAGGTGCCCTTTTGTCTGGCTTGGTTCAAGGTTTGGGAAGTGAACTTGGTTTTATCGTAACCAAGAATCGCTATGAAAGTTGGCTCTCTCTAACTGCTAATAGTATTGGGATTACGCTTGTTAGCTTTGTCTATGAATACATTAAGTTAGGTTACTACGCCTTTTCACTTCCTTTTGTTCTTTCCTTGCTTGTAGTACGTTTTATTTCCGTCTTTTTCTTCTGTACTATCTTGGTTCGTGCCATTGTCAAACTTTATCATCAGTTTGCAGCTGGAGGGAAGGCATAGATGGGGCTGGAATTACGAGAGATTCAGTCCCCAATCTTCTCTGAGCCGCTTGATTTTACTTTTCATGAGCAAGCTTTTACCTTGTTAGTTGGGAGCAGTGGTTCAGGAAAATCGAGTCTTTTTCAAATGATTGCCCAAGTCAGTTCTCTTCCCTATAGCGGTCAAGTCCTGATAAATGGGAGCGAGATCAGTCAGCTTTCTATCATCGAGCGTGTCCAGACGGTTGGTATTCTCTTTCAAAATCCCAATCATCAATTTACCATGGAGAACTTGTTTGAGGAGCTGATTTTTACCTTGGAAAATATTGGGCATCCCGTTCAGGAAATTGATTCTAAAATAGTAGAGGTGGTCCAGCAATGTCGCTGCAAGGCGATTTTGCACCGTCCAATTCATCACTTATCAGGTGGAGAAAAGCAAAAGGCTGCCTTGGCAGTTCTCTTTGCTATGAATCCTAGGGTCTATCTCTTGGATGAGCCCTTCGCTTCCATTGACCGCAAGAGCAGAATCGAGATATTGGAGATTCTAAAAGAGTTAGCCTCTAATGGGAAGACAGTTATTTTGTGCGACCATGATTTATCTGATTATGAAGCCTATATCGACTATATGGTGGAGCTAAGAGATGGACAACTAAGGGAAGTGTTTCAAATCCCTACCTCTGAGATGGCACAGGTTGCTTCAAAGGAAGTTGCTTCTAGCTCAGAACTATTCCATATGGACCGTGTGACTTGTGAGCTGGATCATCGTTCCCTTTTTTCAATTGCGGATTTTACATTTTACCAAGGAATTTCCTGTATCTTGGGTGATAATGGTGTCGGGAAATCCACCCTCTTTCGGTCTATTCTTCAATTTCAAAAGTATAAGGGGCGCATTACCTGGAAGGGGACAGTCCTGAAAAAGAAAAAGAGTTTGTACCGTGACCTAACGGGTGTTGTTCAGGAAGCTGAGAAGCAGTTTATCCGAGTCAGTCTGCAAGAAGAGTTGCAATTAGATGGACCTGATTCTGAAAGAAATCAACGAATTTTCCAAGCTTTACGATATTTTGATCTGGAGCAGGCACTCGATAAGAGTCCTTATCAATTAAGTGGTGGTCAGCAAAAGATTCTTCAGCTATTGACCATCTTGACCAGCAAGGCTTCTGTGATTTTACTAGATGAACCTTTTGCAGGTTTGGATGATAGAGCTTGCCATTATTTTTGTCAGTGGATTGTGGAGGATAGAAATCAAGGAAGAAGTTTTCTGCTCATTAGCCATCGTTTAGATCCCTTGATCTCTGTGGTTGATTATTGGATTGAGATTACTAGTCAGGGGCTCAGTCATGTGAAAGAAGTGACAATTACCAAACCACTCACATCTCAGAGTAGCAATGCTCAAAGGGAGGTGAGATAGTATGGTCAAAGTAGCAACCCAGACACCGATTATCAGTCTCTTCTTGCTGATTTTATCCTTGGAAACATCTTTCATTCCTTCGATTGCTCTGAATCTTTCGGTAGTCGCATTTTGTATTCTCTTTATGCTCTATTACCGGCGATTTAAAGTATTGGCTTGGATGATTCTGCTCGCCATTTTGCCATCTTTGGCTAACTACTGGGCAGTTCAGTTACATGGAGATGCTTCGCAGGCAGTCATGCTTGGAACGAGGGCCTTTGTGACAGTTTGTATAGGCCTTGTCTTTGTTTCCTCTATTTCTCTAAAAGAGCTTCTCTTGTACTTGGCTCAAAAGGGGTTATCACGCTCTTGGGCCTATGCCTTGATTGTGGTATTCAATTCCTTCCCCCTCATTCAGCAAGAAATCAAGTCTCTCAAGGAAGCTTGCCTATTACGCGGTCAAGAACTGCATGTTTGGTCTCCCTTGATTTACAGCAAGGTTCTGATGACAGTCTTTAGGTGGCGCCATCTTTACCTGAGAGCCCTGTCGGCGCATGGATATGACGAACATGCACAGGTGGAGAATAGCTATCGGACTTTTTATATTCCTCAAAGGACAATATTCATCTACCTGCTTTTCTTTTTATTGCTTCAAACCAGTCTATTTTTATAAAGGAGTTATTATGGAATTTACAGATATTGCTATGGAATTATCCAAGGAAGCTTGGCAGGCATCCTTTCATCATCCCTTTGTTTTACAGTTGCAAGAGGGGAATTTAGAACCTGCAATTTTCCGCTATTACTTAATTCAGGATGCCTACTATCTGAAGGCTTTTTCAGAAGCCTATCACCTCTTGGCTGAAAAGACTTCCAACCAAGAGATGAAGAGACTCTTGAAACAAAATGCTCAGAGTCTAGTGGAGGGTGAGTTATTTATCCGCCAACAATTTTTCAAGGAATTGGAAATCAGCGATCAGGAAATGGAGCAACATCCAATCGCTCCAACCTGCTATCATTATATCTCTCACATTTATCGGCAATTTGCAGAGCCAAACTTGGGCATTGCCTTTGCAAGTTTGCTGCCTTGTCCTTGGCTATATCATGATATAGGCAAATCACTTAATCTTAAACCATCACCAAATCCTCTCTACCAACAATGGATTGAAACTTATATTACGGATGAGTTGGAGCAGCAGATCAGAGAGGAAGAAGTTTTGGTCAATCAGCTCTATCGAGAAAGTGACGAGACAGACAAGAAAAAAATGCTAGATGTCTTCCACATCAGTGTTCATATGGAAGCTAAGTTTTGGGAAATGGCCTACCAACACCAGACATGGAAGAGCGATTTACAGTCTTTAGAAACAGGAGAAGAATAGAAATATGAGAAACCACCAATTACAGGTTCACAAATTAACCATTTTATCCATGATGATTGCCCTTGATGTAGTTCTTACGCCTATCTTTCGGATTGAGGGAATGGCACCTATGTCCAGTGTAGTCAATATTCTAGCAGGAATCATGATGGGACCTGTTTATGCCTTGGTTATGGCTACAGTGACAGCCTTTATCCGTATGACGACTCAAGGGATTCCGCCTTTAGCTCTCACAGGAGCGACTTTTGGAGCCCTTCTAGCAGGTCTCTTTTATAAGTATGGTCGAAAATTTCACTTTTCTGCCTTAGGAGAAATTGTGGGAACAGGTATTATTGGTTCAATTGTTTCCTATCCTGTTATGGTGCTTTTTACAGGATCAGCGGCTAAGCTTAGCTGGTTTATCTACACTCCTCGATTTTTCGGAGCAACCTTGATTGGTACAGCAATTTCCTTTATTGCCTTTCGATTTTTAATTAAGCAGGAATTCTTTAAAAAAGTGCAGGGATATTTCTTTGATGAAAGGATAAACTGATGCAGGAATTGACAAATCCTTTTCCTCTGGGAACGACTTCCCTCATTCACTGTATTACCAATGAGATTTCTTGTGAGATGCTAGCAAATGGGATTTTGGCTCTGGGATGCAAACCTGTCATGGCAGATGACCCTCGTGAGGTTCTTGATTTTACTAAGCAAAGCCAGGCACTCTTCATCAATTTGGGGCATTTGTCTGCTGAGAAGGAAAAAGCAATCCGTATGGCAGCTTCTTATGCAGATCAAGTTTGTCTCCCAATGGTAGTAGATGCGGTTGGCGTAACGGCTTCATCCATTCGTAAGAGCTTAGTTGAAGACCTTTTAGACTATAGACCTACGGTCCTTAAAGGAAACATGTCAGAAATCCGAAGTCTTGTTGGCTTAAAACACCACGGAGTTGGGGTCGATGCGAGTGCTAAAGATCAAGAAACTGATGATTTGCTTCAAGTCTTGAGAGACTGGTGTCAGACCTATCCTGGTATGTCATTCTTAGTTACTGGCCCCAAGGACCTCATCGTTTCAGAAAATCAAGTTGCTATATTGGGAAATGGCTGTGCAGAATTAGACTGGATAACAGGGACAGGAGACTTGGTTGGAGCCTTGACAGCTGTTTTTCTCAGCCAAGGAAAGACTGGCTTTGAAGCTTCCTGCTTAGCGGTCTCTTATCTCAATATCTCTGCTGAGAGAATAGTTGTTCAAGGAATGGGATTGGAAGAATTTCGTTATCAAGTACTCAATCAGCTTTCGTTCCTCAGAAGAGATGAAAATTGGCTAGATGCCATCAAAGGAGATGTTTATGAATAGAAAGGCGCTTAGACTGTATCTGGTAACCAATCGCTACCAAGATTCCGTGGAAAGCTTTCTTGAAAAGGTTGAGACGGCTTGCCGTTCAGGGGTTACTATAGTCCAATTGCGAGAAAAAAATCTTACAACCAATCAATATTATCAACTGGCAAAACAAGTCAAGGAAATAACAGATGCCTATCAGGTACCCCTGATCATCGATGATCGTTTGGATGTCTGTCTCGCGGTTGATGCTGCTGGTCTGCATATTGGCGACGATGAACTACCAGTTTCGGTTGCCCGCAAAGTCCTAGGTCCTGAAAAAATCCTCGGTGTCACAGCTAAAACAGTAAAAAGAGCCCTCGAAGCAGAAGAAGGGGGAGCAGATTACTTGGGGACAGGGGCCATTTTTCCAACTACCACTAAGGAAAATGCGCCTATCACCCTGATTTCAACCTTGAAAATAATTTGCCAAAGAGTCGCTATTCCAGTAGTTGCTATTGGCGGCTTGACATCAGAGAATATTGACCAACTTATCGGCACGGGTATAGCTGGTGTAGCTGTCGTGCGTGATTTGATGCAGGCAGAAGATATAGAGGCAAAAACACAAGCTTTTTTGACAAAGTTGGATGACATTATTTTCTAATTAATACTCAATGAAAATCAAAGAGCAAACTAGGAAGCTAGTCGCAGGTTGCTCAAAGAACAGCTTTGAGGTTGCAGATAAAGCTTACGTGGTTTGAAAAGATTTTCGAAGAGTATAAAAACTCTCTAATTCCCTTAAAGTGGGAACTAGAGAGTTTTTTTAATCTTTAAAGCTTGTATGGTTGACTGGGCCAGAACCATGACCGAGTTGAGGGGCGTCTTGGATGGCTTTCGTGATAAAGGCTTTGGCCTTATCAACTGCTTGATAGAGGCTTTTTCCCTTGGCTAGTTCAGCAGTAATCACTGCAGCAAAGGTACATCCAGTACCATGTGTATGACAGGTTTGAATTCGTGGACTTTCCCAGACAAATTGGTCATCCTTGGTAAAGAGGAAATCCTTGGCACCGCCTTCGAGATGGCCACCTTTGATTACCACAGACTGAGGACCAAATTCTTTTAAAATCAGGCGACCGGCACGTTGCATGTCTTCAGGATCATGGATTGAAAAACCAACAATCTCTTCTGCCTCAGGAAGATTCGGTGTGATAATGGTTGCAAGGGGAAGTAGGTTTGTTTTTAGGTAGGTTCTGGCACTGGTATCAATCAGGGTGTCTCCGCTCGTAGCGACCATAACAGGGTCAAGGACGTAGGGACAGTCCAGCTTTTTAAGATAGGGTTGGATGATCTCCATGATTTCAGTAGTTGCCAACATCCCAGTTTTTACAGCCTGAGGTGGGATATCAGAAAAGACACTCTCCAATTGGGCTTTCAACATTTGAGGAGAAACGTGCTCGATTAATTGAACACCTCTGGTATTTTGAGCGACAAGACTGGTCACAACGGCCATTCCATAGACATCTCTAGCTTGGAACGACTTTAAATCAGCCATAATGCCAGCACCACCACTAGGGTCAGTCCCTGCAATGGTCAAAGCAACGGGTAAATAAGTCATCTAAAACCTCCCAACCAACTGAAGTTTGTATTCTTAAGAACAAGCTAGTCTGTTTCAGGAAGGCAATAGAAGACTGCTAGTCCCCATTATCATTTCCACTTCCATCAGCTAGCATTACCTAGATTGAGTCAAAGGGTCTAACAGTTGTTAATCTCAGCTTTACGCACCCCTAGTGGTTGTTTTCTTTTTTCTTTAGTATAGCATATTTTTATAGTTTATATAGTAAGATTTGACTGAAAATCTCTCGTTACATGATTAGAATTCTATTTTTCGAAAAAATAATAAAAATTATAATTGACAAATGTAGATTTTCGGAGTATACTAATAATTGTAATTGACAAATGTAGATTTTGGAGGTGTGATTATGCAGATTTCAGATGCAGAATGGCAGGTCATGAAGATTATTTGGATGCAAGGAGAGCAGACCAGTACGGATTTGATCAGGGTTCTGGCGGAGCGGTTCGACTGGTCCAAGTCAACCATTCAAACTCTTTTGGCTCGTTTGGTTGAGAAAGAGTGTTTGACTCGGAAAAAAGAAGGCAAGTCTTTTGTTTATTCAGCCCTTTTAACTTTGGACCAAAGTCGGGATTTACTTGTCCAAGATATCAAAGACAAGGTTTGTTCCCGTAGGATTAAGAACTTGTTGGCTGATTTGATTGCTGAATGTGATTTTACTCAGGCTGACTTGGAAGACTTGGAAGCTGTGATTTCTGAGAAGAAATCAAGCGCTGTAACAAAAGTAAAATGTAATTGTATGTAAAGGAGACGTCATGTTAAATAGTATTGTAACCATTATTTGTATTGCCCTTATCGCATTTATCTTGTTTTGGTTTTTCAAAAAGCCTGAAAAATCTGGACAAAAGGCCCAGCAAAAAAAGGGCTACCAAGAGATTCGAGTGGAGGTCATGGGGGGCTATACGCCTGAGTTGATTATCCTCAAGAAATCAGTGCCAGCCCGCATTGTCTTTGACCGCAAGGACCCTTCACCCTGTCTGGACCAAATTGTTTTTCCAGATTTTGGTGTACATGCGGACCTGCCAATGGGGGAAGAGTATGTAGTGGAAATCACGCCTGAGCAGGCTGGAGAGTTTGGCTTTGCTTGTGGTATGAACATGATGCATGGCAAGATGATTGTAGAGTAGGAGAACATTATGACAGAAATTGTGAAAGCTAGCCTAGAAAATGGCATTCAAAAAATCCATATTACAGCTGAAAAAGGCTATCATCCAGCCCATATTCAGCTTCAAAAAGGGATTCCAGCTGAAATTACCTTTCATCGTTCCACGCCTTCAAACTGTTATAAGGAAATTCTGTTTGAAGAAGAAGGCATCTTGGAACCAATCGGCGTGGATGAGGAGAAAGTCATTCGTTTTACACCTCAAGAATTAGGGCAACATGAATTTTCTTGTGGCATGAAGATGCAAAAAGGAAGCTATACAGTCGTTGAGAAGATTCGAAAATCTCTATCACTTTTACAGCGTTTTTGGATTACTAGTATCTTTACTGTGCCTCTTGTGATTCTCATGATTGGGATGTCGATAGGAGGAATTAGTCACCAAGTCATGCGTTGGGGCACCTTTTTAGCCACAACGCCGATTATGCTAGTAGCAGGCGGACCTTATATCCAGAGCGCTTGGGCCAGTTTTAAAAAGCACAATGCCAACATGGATACCTTGGTTGCGCTTGGAACTCTAGTGGCCTATTTCTATAGCCTAGTTGCCCTCTTCGCTGGTCTCCCCGTTTACTTTGAAAGTGCTGCATTTATCTTCTTCTTCGTTCTTATGGGAGCCGTTTTTGAGGAGAAAATGAGAAAAAATACTTCCCAAGCTGTGGAGAAATTACTGGATTTGCAGGCAAAAACAGCAGAAGTCTTGCGTGAGGAACGCTATGTTCAAGTTCCCTTGGACCAAGTCAAGGTAGGCGACCTGATTCGAGTGCGTCCCGGTGAAAAGATTGCTGTTGATGGTGTCGTAGTAGAAGGTGTCTCTAGTATTGACGAATCCATGGTGACAGGTGAGAGTCTGCCTGTGGATAAGACAGTTGGAGATACTGTGATTGGCTCAACCATCAATAATAGTGGAACGCTTGTTTTTAGGGCAGAAAAAGTTGGTTCAGAGACTGTTTTGGCTCAGATTGTGGATTTTGTGAAGAAAGCTCAAACCAGTCGTGCACCGATTCAGGACTTGACGGATAAGATTTCAGGGATTTTTGTCCCAGCAGTTGTCATTTTAGGAATCGTGACCTTTTGGGTTTGGTTCGTCTTGCTCAGGGATAGTGTAGTCGTGCTTGGAGCGAGTTTTGTCTCTTCACTTCTCTATGGGGTGGCTGTTTTGATTATCGCCTGTCCTTGTGCATTGGGTCTTGCAACACCGACAGCTCTTATGGTTGGGACTGGTCGCAGTGCCAAGATGGGAGTTCTCCTTAAAAATGGAACGGTTCTACAGGAAATCCAGAAAGTCCAAACTATTGTCTTTGATAAAACAGGAACTTTGACGGAAGGGAAACCAGTGGTCACTGATGTCATTGGCGACGAGGCAGAGGTGCTTGGATTGGCAGCTTCATTGGAAGAAGCTTCTCAACACCCACTGGCTGAGGCCATTGTCAAGCGAGCGACTGAAACTGGACTTGAGCTTGACACTGTTGAAAATTTCCAAGCTCTACACGGAAAAGGTGTTTCAGGGCAAATCAATGGAAGACAAGTTTTACTTGGAAATGCTAAAATGCTGGATGGTATGGATATTTCTAGCGCTTATCAAGAAAAACTAGAAGAACTAGAAAAAGAAGCTAAGACAGTTGTGTTCTTGGCTGTTGAGAATGAAATCAAAGGCTTGCTTGCTCTGCAAGATATTCCTAAGGAAAATGCTAAGCTTGCCATCAGTCAGTTGAAAAAACGAGGTCTTAAAACAGTCATGCTGACAGGAGACAATGCAGGTGTGGCGCGTGCTATTGCAGATCAAATCGGAATCGAAGAGGTCATTGCAGGTGTCTTGCCAGAAGAAAAAGCTCATGAAATCCATAAACTACAAGCGGCTGGCAAAGTAGCCTTTGTTGGGGACGGTATCAATGACGCTCCTGCCCTTAGTGTAGCAGATGTGGGGATTGCTATGGGAGCTGGAACGGATATCGCTATCGAGTCAGCAGATTTAGTGTTGACAACCAATAACCTCCTAGGCGTGGTTCGTGCCTTTGACATGAGTAAGAAAACCTTTAATCGAATTCTGCTCAATCTTTTCTGGGCCTTTATCTACAATGTCGCCGGAATTCCGATTGCAGCAGGAGTCTTTTCAGGTGTTGGACTGGCCCTCAATCCAGAACTGGCAGGTCTAGCTATGGCCTTTAGTTCTGTATCTGTTCTGACTAGTTCACTCTTACTAAACTTTAGTAAAATAGACTAAAAGCGGGCTTGCTCGCTTTTTTATTATAAAACAGAAACTAAAAACGTTTTCAAACTGTACTGTAATAGAGAATAAAAACTTCTGAGCAGATTCTTAGTAAAGTCAAAATAAATGTGATAAATTAGTATTGTAAAAATTTACTGAAACGTTTTCAAAAACTATATGAAACCTTTTTTAGTAGATTTAAAAATATTTGAAGGAGAGTTATCATTATGACTCAAGGGAAAATTACTGCATCTGCAGCAATGCTTAATGTATTGAAAACATGGGGCGTAGACACAATCTACGGTATCCCATCAGGAACACTCAGCTCATTGATGGATGCTTTGGCTGAAGACAAAGACATCCGCTTCTTGCAAGTTCGCCACGAAGAAACAGGTGCTCTTGCAGCGGTTATGCAAGCTAAATTCGGTGGCTCAATCGGGGTTGCAGTTGGTTCAGGTGGTCCAGGTGCGACTCACTTGATTAACGGTGTTTACGATGCAGCTATGGATAACACTCCATTCCTAGCAATCCTTGGATCACGTCCAGTTAACGAACTTAACATGGATGCTTTCCAAGAATTGAACCAAAACCCAATGTACAACGGTATCGCTGTATACAACAAACGTGTAGCTTACGCTGAGCAATTGCCAAAAGTTATTGACGAAGCTTGCCGTGCTGCAGTTTCTAAAAAAGGTCCAGCTGTTGTTGAAATCCCAGTAAACTTCGGTTTCCAAGAAATCGACGAAAACTCATACTATGGATCAGGTTCATACGAGCGTTCATTCATCGCTCCTGCTTTGAACGAAGTTGAAATCGACAAAGCTGTTGAAATCTTGAACAATGCTGAACGTCCAGTTATCTATGCTGGTTACGGTGGTGTGAAAGCTGGTGAAGTGATTACTGAATTGTCACGTAAAATCAAAGCACCAATCATCACAACTGGTAAAAACTTTGAAGCTTTCGAATGGAACTATGAAGGTTTGACAGGTTCTGCTTACCGTGTTGGTTGGAAACCAGCCAACGAAGTGGTCTTTGAAGCAGACACAGTTCTTTTCCTTGGTTCAAACTTCCCATTTGCTGAAGTTTATGAAGCATTCAAGAACACTGAAAAATTCATCCAAGTTGATATTGACCCTTACAAACTTGGTAAACGTCACGCCCTAGACGCTTCAATCCTTGGTGACGCAGGTCAAGCAGCGAAAGCAATCCTTGACAAAGTGAATCCAGTTGAATCTACTCCATGGTGGCGTGCAAACGTTAAGAACAACCAAAACTGGCGTGATTACATGAACAAACTCGAAGGTAAAACTGAGGGTGAATTGCAATTGTATCAAGTTTACAATGCAATCAACAAACATGCTGATCAAGACGCTATCTACTCAATCGACGTAGGTGACACTACTCAAACATCTACTCGTCACCTTCACATGACACCTAAGAACATGTGGCGTACATCTCCACTCTTTGCGACAATGGGTATTGCCCTTCCTGGTGGTATCGCTGCTAAGAAAGACAATCCAGATCGCCAAGTATGGAATATCATGGGTGACGGTGCATTCAACATGTGCTACCCAGACGTTATCACAAACGTTCAATACGACCTTCCAGTTATCAACGTTGTCTTCTCAAATGGTAAATATGCCTTCATCAAGGACAAATACGAAGACACAAACAAACACTTGTTTGGTTGTGACTTCCCTAATGCTGACTATGCGAAAATCGCTGAAGCTCAAGGAGCTGTTGGATTTACAGTTGACCGTATCGAAGACATCGATGCAGTTGTTGCAGAAGCTGTTAAATTGAGCAAAGAAGGTAAAACTGTTGTTATCGATGCTCGCATCACTGAACACCGTCCACTTCCAGTAGAAGTACTTGAATTGGATCCAAAACTTCACTCAGAAGAAGCAATCAAAGCCTTCAAGGAAAAATACGAAGCAGAAGAACTCGTACCATTCCGCCTCTTCTTGGAAGAAGAAGGGTTGCAATCACGCGCAATTAAATAATTCCTTCGTGGAACTTAAAAAGATCGGAGCAATCCGGTCTTTTTCTGGAGGATAGTAAATGAATTTAAATCAATTAGATATTATCGTTTCCGATGTTCCCCAAGTCTGTGTTGACTTGGAGCGTATTTTGGGTAAAAAATCCGATTATGTTGATGACAGTTTTGCTCAATTTACGATTGGCAGTCACTGTCTGATGTTGTCCCAAAATCATTTGATTCCTTTGGAAGATTTTCAGTCAGGAATCATTCTTCATATCGAGGTTGAGGATCTAAATCAGAATTACCAACGTTTAAAAGAGATCGGTGTCGAGATTTTACACGGTATTTGTGAAACGGATTGGGGAACAGAGTCCTTATTAGTTAAAGGCCCTGCTGGTCTAGTGATTGATTTTTATCGTATGAAATAGGACATAGTAGAGTTTGATCGCCAACAAAAGTTATAGCATAAGAAGGGTTTTATTCACTATTTTTATAAAATCTTCTCCCTACTTTATATAATAGGAAAAAGAGTTCAATAAGACTTAGCTTTTTGCTATAATGAGGGGAGAAAAATCAGACAGGAGATCGACATGTCAGAACCATTATTTTTACAATCAGTTATGCAAGAAAAAATCTGGGGTGGAACCAAGCTACGTGATGAGTTTGGCTATGACATCCCAAGTGAAAAAATCGGAGAATACTGGGCCATCTCAGCTCATCCAAATGGAGTTTCAAAGGTAGCCAATGGTTGCTACGAGGGAACAGACCTAGCTACTTTGTATGCAGAGCACCGTGAATTGTTTGGCAATCGTCCAGAACCTGTATTTCCACTGTTGACCAAGATTCTGGATGCTAACGACTGGCTCAGTGTCCAAGTTCATCCAGACGATGCTTATGGACTCGAGCATGAAGGCGAACTTGGAAAAACAGAATGCTGGTACATCATCGCTGCGGATGAAGGTTCAGAGATTATCTATGGTCACAATGCCGAGTCAAAAGAAGAACTCCGCCAGCAAATCGAGGATAAGAATTGGGATGACTTGTTGACAAAAGTACCAGTTAAAGCTGGAGATTTCTTCTATGTACCGAGTGGCACCATGCATGCTATCGGTGCAGGCATCTTGATTCTTGAAACCCAACAGTCTAGCGATACCACCTATCGCGTCTATGACTTTGACCGCAAGGACGACAAGGGCAACTTGCGAGAACTTCACCTTGAAAAATCCATTGATGTTTTGAACATTGGTGAGCCAGCAAATAGCCGTCCTGTAACTGTTAAATCAGATGATTTGCGTTCCACTCTCCTTGTATCCAATGATTTCTTTGCTGTCTACAAGTGGGAAATCACAGGAAAAGTTGATTTTGAAAAGACAGCTGACTACAGCTTGTTTAGTGTCTTAGCTGGTCAAGGTCAACTGACTGTTGACGGAAAAAACTATCCAATCCAAAAAGGCAGCCACTTTATCCTACCAAGTGATGTTGAAGCTTGGACTCTGGAAGGGCAAGGTTTGGAATTAATTGTTAGCCATCCATAAAAAAGAAAGGGCCTGAGTTCATTACTCAAGTCCTTTTTAATTACATAAATTGGGCGATAAAGACCACGATGATGATGATTGGAATGATGAAACGAAGAAGGAAGAGCCAGACTTGGAAAAGTCCCTGTTTCCACACTGTTTCATCGAGATGGAGTTCCTCCATTGCAAGTGTCTTCTTAAAGATGTAGCCAGTAAAGAGTGAAAGGCAGAGAGCTCCAAATGGCATAAGAAGATTAGAAACCAAGAAATCCATAGCATCAAAGAAGGTCTTCCCAAAAATGTGAACATCCACCATGACACCATAAGACAGGGCTGAAGGAATTCCAAAGACAAAGGTCAAGATTCCTAAAATAGCACTCCATTTAGCACGCTTACTGTTGTCCTGATTAGTGATATTACCCACATTGATTTCCAGCATAACGACGGAAGAAGTGACTGTCGCAAAGAGGAAGAGTAAGAGGAAGAGAATGTAGAAAATGGTTCCAAAAGGCATCTTGTCAAAGAGCTGAGGCAAGACGATAAAGAGTAAGCTCGGCCCCCCTTCAGACTGGATATTGAAGGCTGACATGGCTGGGAAAATGGCGAGACCTGCCATGATGGATACCGAGATATTCATGGCTACAATGGAAATCCCTGATTGGACCAGATTGGTTTTCTTATCCAAATAAGAAGCATAGGTCAGCATGGCTGTAACCCCTAGTGAGAGGGCAAAGAAAGATTGTCCCAGAGCATAGAGGAGACCAGCACTTGTTAGCTTAGAGAAGTCTGGTTTTAGGAAGTAAAGAACCCCTTCCATGGCATTTGGCAAACTGAGAGAGCGCCCAATGATGACAACAAAGATGATAAAGAGCAGGGGCATCATGACCTTAGAAGCTCTTTCAATCCCTTTCTGAACCCCATGTGATACAATAAAGATATTCAATAGGATAAAGGCTGCTTGAGCTCCTAGGGCAATGGCTGGATTTGAAATGATTGAAGTAAATAACTGAGCGTAATCTCCCGTTCCACCAAGTTGGAATAATTTTCCAAACTCAATACCCAGATAAACTAGAATCCATCCTCCAATAACACTGTAGAAAGATAATAGGATAAAGAGGGCAAAGGCACCGATCCAACCGATGAAGTTGTACTTACCATTCTTGCCCAGTTTTCCAAAGGTTTTAATCCCAGAGACACCAGCGCTTCGGCCGAGGGCAAATTCAGCTAGCAAAAGAGGGAAACCGATTAGAATAGTGGAGATGAGAAAGACTAATAAAAAGCCCCCTCCACCGTTAGCAGCAGTCATATAGGGGAATTTCCAAACGGCACCAAGTCCGATGGCTGAACCAGCAGATGCTAGGATGAAGCCTAGTTTAGAACCCCATTGAGATTTTTCAGACATAGTTAAACTCCTAAAATTAGTGTTACAAAAGAAAAAGCTACTGCCCTTGGCAAATAGCCTCATCAGTACTCAAAATGAGCGTTTCTTTTGATTGATAGACTTGACTATCCTATCATGTTTTCTAAGGTCTGTCAAGAAAACCATTTTCATGTTATGATAAAGTAAAAAATTTCGCAAAAACACTTGACTCTGACCTAGGGGGAGGGGTTATACTATCAATGTAATACTCTTCGAAAATCAAATTCAAACCACGTCAACGTCACCTTACCGTACTCAAGTACAGCCTGCGGCTAGCTTCCTAGTTTGCTCTTTGATTTTCATTGAGTATAAGAAGGAAATCATGTACCATATAAAAGAAGCTGCGCAGCTTTCAGGTGTCTCTGTAAAGACCCTGCACCACTACGATAAGATAGGACTCTTAGTTCCTTTAAAGTCGGAAAACGGCTATCGAACCTACAGTCAGGAGGATTTGGAACGCCTTCAGGTCATTCTTTACTACAAATATCTAGGCTTTTCTTTAGAAAAAATAGCAGAGCTATTAAAGGAAGATAGGACAGATTTATTACCCCATTTGACCAGGCAGTTGGACTATTTGACTCGAGAAAGGGAACATCTGGATACCTTGATTTCAACCTTGCAGAAAACCATTCAAGAACAAAAAGGAGAAAGAGAAATGAGCATTCAAGAGAAATTTGCTGGATTTAACTACCAAGACCATCAAAAATACCACCAAGAGGCGGTAGAGAAATATGGACAAGAAGTCATGGACCAAGCGCTCGAGCGCCAAAAAGGTCACGAAAACGAAGCTACGGCTGCCTTCAACCAAGTTTTTCGAGCCTTGTCACAAAATCTTCAAGCTGGTCTACCTGTAACAGCAACCGAAAATCAAGAAGAAGCTGCTAAACTCTTGCAAGCCATCCGTACTTATGGATTTGATTGTACTATTGAAGTATTCGGTCATATCGGTAAAGGCTACGTCTATAACCCAGAGTTTAAGGAAAACATTGACAAATTTGGACCTGGAACAGCCCAGTACACATCAGATGTGATTACCCACTATGTCCAAACTCAGACAAAATAAAATCGGAGGAGTATTCTTCCGATTTTTTCTAAATTCAAGTATTACTTGCTTAATAATTTTTCTACTACATTTAGTTTTCGCATGGTCAAATCTACATTAAAAAGCTTTTCAAGATAGTTAGTATTGAGCTTTTTTTGTTTTGCAGTTCTAGGGAGATAGAGGTAAAGACAATGGTTACCGATACAAATTTCTTCTTCACCGTAATCAATTTTCAATTTTTCTAAAGGGAGACTTTGAATAGATTCTTGATAAAAAATCACGTGTATACGGTCATAAAGATAGTGTTTTCCAAACGGGTTTTCTTGGACAATTTTTTTAAAATCACTTTTGTTCTTGATAACCATTTTTAAGTCAGCACCAATATTTTCCTTTATTAGAGTATGAACCTGTTCTCGTATTTCTTCGAGAGCTAAGTCACTTTCAAGAATGATATTTCCACTTTGAATATAGGTTCGAACTTGTTGAAAACCAGCTTCTGTCAAGATATCTACTAGATAAGACATTTTAGGGATAGCATTTTTTCCATTAGGAGTGACTCCCCTTAACAAGATAATATGTTCCAAAGGACTTCCTTTCTTTTGGGGCTGATTTAGCCATTAAATAATTCAGATTTAGATTGGGTTTGATCCCGCCACCCAACCAGTACAGAGGGCAGAAGTGATGTTAAAGCCACCCGTGTGGGCATTGATATCCAGTACCTCGCCAGCAAAGTGGAGTCCAGGTACCAGCTTACTTTCTAGAGTTTTGGGATTGATTTCCTTGAGACTGACGCCCCCTTTGGTAACAAAGGACTTGGCAAGGGACATTTTTCCGGTCACAGGGATTTTGAGGGCCTTAATAGACTGGAGAAGTTGTTCTCGTTCCTTTTCAGTCAGTTGTTTGACTTTGTCAGGATAGCCTTGCACAAGAAATTCTGCCAAGCGTTCTGGAAGCAAAGTTTTTAAAGCGTTTTTCAAGGATTTTTCCCGGTTTTCTTCTAGAAATGTAGCCAAGTCCTTCTCAGAAAGTTGAGACAAAACATCCAGTGAAAGAACCTCCCCACCCTTGACAAAACTAGACATACGCAGGGCAGCAGGGCCTGACAAACCAAAGTGGGTAAAAAGCAGATCGTGAGTGATGATATGTTTGCCATAACTTAGGATCACATCATCCAATGAAATTCCTTGCAAGGCCTTGTGTGGAAAATCTGTCAACAAGGGACTTTCAGCTGCCTCAAGCTCGGTAATGGTATGCTTAAAATGACGGGCAATCTCGTGACCAAAACCAGTTGAACCAGTTGAAGGATAGGATTTCCCACCAGTTGTGACAATGAGTTTATCACAAGTGAAGGTTTGGTCAGCTGATTTAAGGATAAACTGGTCGTCTATCTTTTTAACCGAAACAATTTCTGTTTGAGTAGCAACTTGACCACCGAGATCAGTGATTTTCTTTTCCAAGGCTTCGATAATGGTCCGAGATTTGTCACTGGCAGGAAAGACGCGGCCGTGGTCTTCGACCTTAAGTTTAACACCATTTTCTGTAAAAAAGTTAATGATATCATGGTTATCAAACTGGGAGAAGACACTGTAGAGAAAGCGCCCATTTCCAGGGATTCCAGCTAGTAGGTCATCTAGAGTTCCATTGTTGGTGACATTGCAACGTCCCCCACCAGTACCAGCTAATTTTTTTCCAAGTTTCCGATTTTTTTCGATGAGGAGGGTTTTCTGACCATAAAAGCTACTGGAAATCGTAGCCATCATGCCAGCAGGACCTCCACCGATGACGATAGTATCAAAATGTTTCATAGCTCTATTGTACCACAAAAAAACAAGAGATGATGGTCACCTCTTGTCAAGAATGCAATTAATCAATTTCATATCCCATCAGCAAACCGCCATCTTCTGCATAGAAACTGCAGAGACCAGATGTTGGGAGAATTTTAATATCCGCCTGTGGGAAATTTTCACGTATTCGGTCTGAAAGCTGTTGGCAACATTTCTCGTTATTGCGTTGGGCCATGACAATACGGCCACCAGCATATCCAGCTTTAATGATTTCATCATAGGCAGCTTGAACTGATTTCTTTGAACCTCGTGCTTTTTGTAGCAATTCAAGGGTTCCAGTTTCACTAGCTTCTCCGACCATACGGATATTTAGAAGGCCAACGACCGTACCGATAAGCTTGCTCAAACGGCCGTTCTTCACTAAGTTATCGACTTTGGCTAGGACAAAGAGCAACTTGGTTTTTTCTTGATAGGCAGTGATAGCTTCAACCACTTCTTCAAAAGATAAGCCCTGGTCAATCAAGTCATTCAATTTTTCTACGAGTAGGTCAACCTCACCACCAGCAGACAAGCTATCAATTACATGAATCTTAGTGTCAGGATGGTCTTCAAGATAAATATTCTTTGCTAGTTGAGCACTATTGTGACTGCCAGAGAGAGTACCTGTGATGGTTACTAGGAAAATGTTTTTGGCACCTTCAAATGCTCGCAAATAATCATCTGGGCTTGGACAAGCTGATTTTGAAGCTTCTGCAGTTGCATACATGGTTTCCATCATTTGGTCAATGTCAAGATTGGCATCATCAACAAAGATCTGATCAGCTACTTGAATGGTTAAGGGAACACTTACAAAGGTTGTGTCAATAGCTGGTCTTGCCAGTTGACGATAATCACAACCAGAGTCAGCAATAATCTTCCAAGTCATAGAAATTCTCCATCTTTGTCAGTTATACATTGACAAAGGTTCTGTCTTTTTTTACAATTATATCATGAAAGCCCTTGAAACAAAAGCCTCATCCGTCTGTTGTGACAAGTAGAAAGAAAATGTTATGTCTGAACGTAGAATCTCTGAAAAATCTCTTGAAAATCTCAGAAAATCAAACCAAGAATCCAATTTATTAACTAGAGAAGCCATCGAAACAGCTCTCTTGCAACTCTTGGAAAAAAAGGACTTGACCAAGATTAGTATTTCTGAATTGGTCAAACGTGCAGGCGTTTCGCGTGCGGCCTTTTATCGCAATTATGATTCCAAAGAGGAGATTTTAGAAAGTGTCTTTAAACGAACTGTCCACAATATTATGGAACAGTTGCATCATTATGATTTAAAGACAGACCTTTATCTGGTCTGGGTTCACCTTTTCCGAGAGGCCAGAAAGGAAGCCAGAGTGATTCAACTGGCCTTAGATTACCATTTGGAAAAAATCTTTGTCCAAGCCATGCAGGAATTTCTAGAAAAATACCATGGAAAATCAAAAGGTGTTAGCTCTTATCTTCATTCCTTCTGGAGCTCAGCCATCGTCTCTGTCCTTCTAAAATGGATCAAGGATGGCATGAAGGTACCTGCTGAAAAGATAGCGGATTTACGGTTACCATTTTTTAAAAAATAGAGCAAAAGGAGAAGAGATATGACTGAAAAAAGACTAGCATGGGATGAGTATTTTGCAGCCCAAGCTCTATTAATTGCCAATCGTTCCACTTGTAAACGTGCCAAAGTGGGTGCGATTCTGGTTAAGGATAATAAGGTAATTTCAACCGGTTACAATGGTTCGGTGTCAGGAACCGAGCATTGTATTGACCACGAATGTCTAGTCATTGAAGGACACTGTGTTCGAACCCTTCACGCTGAGGTTAATGCCATTCTCCAAGGTGCTGAACGTGGTGTCCCCAAAGGCTTTACAGCCTATGTGACGCATTTTCCTTGTCTCAACTGTACCAAACAATTGCTTCAGGTCGGTTGCAAGCGCGTGGTTTATATCAACCAGTACCGAATGGACAACTACGCCCAATACCTTTATCAAGAAAAGGGAACAGAATTAACCCATTTACCACTTGAGACAGTACAGGCAGCTCTTAAAGAGGCAGATTTAATGTAAAAATTATCAAAAATAAATGGTTTAGAAAGATTTTTAAACCGTTTTTTGGTATAATAAGAAGAATAAATTGAAAGAAGGAATTCCAAAAATGGGAAAAATTGAAGTTATTAATCATCCACTGATTCAACACAAATTGTCAATCTTGCGTCGTACAGATACTTCTACAAAAGCTTTCCGTGAGCTAGTAGATGAGATTGCAATGTTGATGGGGTATGAAGTACTTCGTGATCTTCCACTAGAAGATGTGGAAATCGAAACACCAATCACAAAAACAGTTCAAAAACAATTGGCAGGTAAGAAATTGGCCATCGTTCCAATCTTGCGTGCAGGTATCGGGATGGTTGATGGACTCTTGAGCTTGGTTCCAGCTGCTAAAGTTGGTCACATCGGTATGTACCGTGATGAAGAAACACTTCAACCAGTTGAGTACTTGGTGAAATTGCCTGAGGACATTGACCAACGTCAAATTTTTGTCGTAGATCCAATGTTGGCAACAGGTGGCTCAGCAATCTTGGCTGTTGATTCTCTTAAAAAACGTGGCGCATCAAATATCAAATTTGTCTGCCTTGTATCTGCTCCAGAAGGTGTAAAAGCTCTTCAAGAAGCTCATCCAGATGTAGAAATCTTTACAGCAGCCTTGGATGAACGCTTGAACGAACACGGTTATATCGTTCCAGGTCTTGGAGATGCTGGAGACCGCTTGTTCGGTACAAAATAAGATCGAAAAGAAGAATGACTTGGAAAAGTATTTTCAGTCGTGAAAGGGGGTTGAATTTTTGTTTCTGTCTAATGAAAGCAGAGCAAAAATTTGACCTTTTTTGACCTAGATATTATAATAGTCTTATCTTCAGTCATTTGACCCACAAAATTAAAACTCAAAAGGAGAAATAAATGATTCCTGTAGTTATTGAACAAACAAGCCGTGGAGAACGTTCCTACGATATTTACTCACGTCTTCTCAAAGACCGCATCATTATGCTGACAGGTCCAGTTGAAGACAATATGGCTAACTCTGTTATTGCCCAGTTGCTTTTCTTAGATGCCCAAGATAGTACAAAAGATATTTACCTTTATGTCAATACACCTGGTGGTTCTGTTTCAGCTGGTTTGGCAATCGTTGATACTATGAACTTTATCAAGGCAGATGTCCAAACCATCGTGATGGGTATGGCCGCATCTATGGGGACGGTCATTGCATCAAGTGGAGCAAAAGGCAAACGTTTCATGCTTCCAAATGCTGAATACATGATCCACCAACCAATGGGTGGTACAGGTGGTGGTACACAACAAACCGATATGGCGATCGCTGCAGAACACTTGCTTAAAACTCGTAATACCTTGGAAAAAATATTGGCTGAAAATTCAGGTCAGTCAATCGAAAAAGTTCACGCAGATGCAGAACGCGATAACTGGATGAGTGCCCAAGAAACACTTGAATATGGCTTTATTGATGAAATAATGGCCAACAATTCATTGAACTAATGATTAAAGAAGGCAAACTCGACTGGGTTTGCTTTTTTTGGTATAATAGGGAGAGATTTCTTAGAAAGAGGATTTATCATGTTTGAAAAAGTAAATCGATCTGGCTTGATTATCTATCTTTACTATAATCGTGATGCAAAAAAACTGCAGGATTATGGAGATATTACCTATCATTCCAAGAAACATCGTTACTTACAACTCTATGTTCCAACTCAAGAAGTGGAGCAATTGGTCGGGCGCTTGAGCAAGGAAAAATTTATTAAAAAAGTTAGAGTTTGTCATATCCAAGAGTTAGAAACACCCTTTGTGGGCAATCTTTATCGAGAGGAAAACGTTATCATCGAAAAAGTTTAAGAAAAGTGTTGACAATTTTCTGATAATTCGGTATATTCTTAACATGCTATTTATTTAAGAAATAAGGAGACAAAAAAAGATGAAGAAAAAATTTGCCCTATCGTTTGTGGCGCTTGCAAGTGTAGCACTTCTTGCAGCCTGTGGAGAAGTGAAGTCTGGAGCGTCAAATGCTGCTGGTAATTCAGTAGATGAAAAGACAATCAAAATCGGATTTAACTTTGAAGAAACTGGTGCCGTAGCAGCCTACGGAACATCTGAACAAAAAGGTGCCCAACTTGCTGTTGATGAAATCAATGCCGCAGGTGGTATCGATGGAAAACAAATCGAAGTAGTTGATAAAGATAACAAGTCTGAAACAGCTGAGGCGGCTTCAGTAACAACTAACCTTGTAACCCAATCTAAAGTATCAGCAATCGTAGGACCTGCGACATCTGGTGCAACTGCAGCTGCGGTAGCTAACGCTACAAAAGCAGGTGTTCCATTGATTTCGCCAAGTGCGACTCAAGATGGATTGACTAAAGGTCAAGATTACCTCTTTATCGGAACATTCCAAGATAGCTTCCAAGGAAAAATTATCTCAAACTATGTTACTGAAAAATTAAACGCTAAGAAAGTTGTTCTATACACTGACAACGCCAGCGACTATGCTAAAGGTATTGCCAAAGCCTTCCGTGAAGCTTACAAAGGTGAAATCGTTGCAGATGAAACTTTCGTAGCAGGTGACACAGACTTCCAAGCAGCCCTTACAAAAATGAAAGGGAAAGACTTTGATGCTATTGTTGTTCCTGGTTACTACACTGAAGCTGGTAAAATTGTAAACCAAGCGCGTGGTATGGGAATTGACAAACCAATCGTTGGTGGTGATGGATTCAACGGTGAAGAGTTTGTACAACAAGCAACCCCTGAAAAAGCATCAAACATCTACTTTATCTCAGGCTTCTCAACTACTGTAGAAGTTTCAGCTAAAGCAAAAGCCTTCCTTGAGGCTTACCGTGCTAAGTACAATGAAGAGCCATCAACATTTGCAGCCTTGGCTTATGACTCAGTTCACCTTGTAGCAAACGCAGCAAAAGGTGCTAAAAACTCTGGTGAAATCAAGGATAACCTTGCTAAAACAAAAGACTTTGAAGGTGTAACTGGTCAAACAAGCTTCGATGCAGACCACAACACAGTCAAAACTGCTTACATGATGACCATGAACAATGGTAAGGTTGAAGCAGCAGAAGTTGTAAAACCATAATAGAAAAATGTTGAAATAGGGAATGAGCCTCTGACTCACTCCCTGTTTCGGTGTTTAAGAACCTATCAAAAAGTGAGGGGAAACCCTCAAAATTATAAATAGAAAGAGTGAATCTTATGCTCCAACAACTAGTAAATGGTTTGATTCTAGGTAGTGTTTATGCGCTGTTAGCCCTAGGATATACCATGGTTTACGGAATTATCAAGCTCATCAACTTCGCCCATGGTGATATTTATATGATGGGAGCCTTTATCGGTTATTTCTTGATTAATTCTTTCCAAATGAATTTCTTTGTAGCTCTTATTGTAGCTATGTTAGCGACAGCCATTCTTGGTGTCGTGATTGAGTTCCTTGCTTACCGACCTTTGCGTCACTCTACTCGTATTGCTGTTTTGATTACAGCTATTGGGGTTTCCTTCCTATTGGAGTATGGCATGGTCTATCTGGTTGGTGCCAATACCCGTGCCTTCCCTCAAGCGATTCAAACAGTTCGCTATGATTTGGGACCAGTTAGCCTAACAAACGTTCAGTTAATGATCTTGGCCATTTCCTTGATTTTGATGATTTTGTTACAAGTCATTGTCCAAAAGACTAAGATGGGGAAAGCCATGCGTGCCGTATCCGTAGATAGCGATGCAGCGCAATTGATGGGGATCAATGTAAACCGTACTATCAGCTTTACCTTTGCTTTGGGTTCAGCTCTTGCGGGTGCGGCAGGTGTTCTGATTGCCCTCTATTATAACTCTCTTGAGCCTTTGATGGGAGTTACTCCAGGTCTTAAGTCTTTCGTTGCCGCAGTACTTGGTGGTATCGGAATCATTCCTGGTGCGGCGCTTGGTGGATTTGTAATTGGTCTATTGGAAACCTTTGCGACAGCCTTTGGAATGTCAGACTTCCGTGATGCCATTGTTTATGGAATCTTGTTGTTGATCTTGATTGTCCGCCCAGCTGGTATCCTTGGTAAAAATGTGAAAGAGAAGGTGTAAACGATGAAAGAAAATTTAAAAGTTAATATTCTATGGTTACTCCTTTTGTTAGCTGGCTATGGCTTGATTAGTGTACTGGTTTCAGTCGGAGTACTCAATCTATTCTATGTACAGATTTTACAACAAATCGGAATTAATATTATTCTGGCTGTTGGTCTCAACTTAATCGTTGGTTTTTCAGGACAATTTTCACTTGGTCATGCTGGTTTCATGGCGATTGGTGCCTATGCAGCAGCTATTATTGGTTCTAAATCACCAACCTACGGTGCCTTCTTTGGAGCTATGCTGATAGGTGCTTTGCTTTCAGGAGCAGTTGCCTTGCTTGTCGGAATTCCAACCTTACGCTTGAAGGGGGACTATCTTGCGGTAGCGACTCTTGGTGTTTCTGAAATTATCCGTATCTTTATCATCAATGGTGGAAGCCTTACAAATGGTGCGGCAGGTATCTTGGGAATTCCAAACTTTACAACTTGGCAAATGGTTTACTTCTTTGTCGTGATTACAACCATTGCAACCTTGAACTTCTTGCGTAGTCCAATTGGTCGTTCAACTCTCTCTGTTCGTGAAGATGAAATCGCTGCAGAGTCAGTCGGTGTTAATACGACTAAAATTAAAATCATCGCTTTTGTCTTTGGTGCCATTACTGCAAGTATTGCAGGGTCACTTCAGGCAGGATTTATCGGGTCTGTTGTACCGAAAGATTACACATTCATTAACTCAATCAACGTATTGATTATTGTTGTATTTGGTGGACTTGGTTCAATTACAGGTGCCATTGTTTCGGCTATTGTTCTGGGAATTTTGAATATGCTTCTCCAAGATGTTGCTAGCGTGCGTATGATTATTTACGCTTTGGCCTTGGTATTGGTAATGATTTTCAGACCAGGTGGACTCCTTGGAACATGGGAATTGAGCCTATCACGTTTCTTTAAAAAATCTAAGAAGGAGGAACAAAACTAATGGCGTTACTTGAAGTAAAACAGTTAACCAAACATTTTGGCGGTCTAACAGCTGTTGGAGATGTGACTCTTGAATTAAATGAAGGGGAATTGGTTGGATTAATCGGTCCAAATGGAGCTGGTAAAACAACCCTTTTCAACCTTTTGACCGGTGTTTATGAACCAAGTGAGGGAACAGTTACCTTAGATGGTCACCTTTTGAATGGAAAGTCACCATATAAGATTGCCTCTTTGGGACTTGGACGTACTTTCCAAAATATCCGTCTCTTTAAAGATTTAACAGTTTTGGACAATGTTTTGATTGCTTTTGGCAACCATCACAAACAACATGTTTTTGCTAGTTTCTTACGCTTACCAGCTTTTTACAAGAGTGAAAAAGAATTAAAGGCTAAAGCTTTGGAATTGTTGAAAATCTTCGATTTAGATGGTGATGCAGAGACTCTTGCTAAAAACCTCGCCTACGGACAACAACGTCGTTTGGAAATTGTTCGTGCCCTTGCTACGGAACCTAAAATTCTCTTTTTAGATGAACCAGCAGCAGGGATGAACCCACAGGAAACAGCAGAATTGACTGAGTTAATTCGTCGTATCAAAGATGAATTTAAAATTTCAATCATGTTGATTGAACACGATATGAATCTGGTTATGGAAGTTACAGAACGCATCTACGTACTTGAATACGGTCGTTTGATTGCTCAAGGAACTCCAGACGAAATTAAGACCAATAAACGCGTTATCGAAGCTTATCTAGGAGGTGAAGCCTAATGTCTATGTTAAAAGTTGATAATCTTTCTGTGCATTACGGTATGATCCAAGCAGTCCGTGATGTAAGCTTTGAAGTGAATGAAGGAGAAGTTGTTTCCCTTATCGGTGCCAATGGTGCAGGTAAGACAACCATTCTCCGTACCTTGTCTGGTTTGGTTAGACCAAGTTCTGGAAAGATTGAATTTTTAGGTCAAGAAATCCAAAAAATGCCAGCTCAGAAAATCGTGGCAGGTGGTCTTTCACAAGTTCCAGAAGGACGCCACGTCTTTCCTGGCTTGACTGTTATGGAAAATCTTGAAATGGGAGCTTTCTTAAAGAAAAATCGTGAAGAAAATCAAGCTAACTTGAAGAAAGTTTTCTCACGCTTTCCACGTCTTGAAGAACGCAAGAACCAAGATGCAGCTACTCTTTCAGGAGGAGAACAACAAATGCTTGCCATGGGACGTGCTCTTATGTCAACACCAAAACTTCTTCTTTTAGATGAACCATCAATGGGACTTGCCCCAATCTTTATCCAAGAGATTTTTGATATCATTCAAGATATCCAGAAGCAAGGGACAACTGTCCTCTTGATTGAACAAAATGCCAATAAAGCACTCGCAATCTCTGACCGAGGCTATGTATTGGAAACAGGGAAAATCGTTCTATCAGGAACAGGAAAAGAACTCGCATCATCAGAAGAAGTCAGAAAAGCATATCTAGGTGGCTAAAAAGGTCCGGGGGACCTTTTTAGTCGGCGGATGAAGATTGCGAAGCAATCATCAAATCCGGAGGATTGTTTTAGTCGGTGGATGAGGATTACGAAGCAATTATCTTATCCAGTGGATTATTTTAGTCGGCATATTTAGATTGCAAACAAATCTACACCTACACTGAAAGATGAATTTCTAATAATTGAAAAAATCGAATGAAAGGTATCTTACCTTTATTCATAGAGCTCGATTTCAGAGCTCTTTTTGCTAGCTTATTCATACTTTTCTGAATTTTGAAAAAGAAATGTAAGCGTTTGATAGATTTGCAAAAAGATTGTATAATAGGGATAAGAATAGAAAAGGAGAAGTCTCATGGCAGTTAAAGATTTTATGACCCGTAAGGTAGTGTATATTAGTCCAGATACAACAGTATCTCATGCAGCAGATTTGATGAGAGAGCAAGGATTGCACCGCTTGCCTGTTATCGGAAATGATCAATTAGTTGGTTTGGTAACTGAGGGAACCATTGCCCAAGCAAGTCCATCAAAAGCAACCAGTCTTTCTATCTATGAGATGAATTATCTTCTAAATAAGACAAAAGTAAAAGATGTCATGATTCGCGATGTTGTCACTGTTTCAGGCTATGCGAGTCTTGAGGATGCAACTTATTTGATGTTGAAAAATAAGATTGGTATTCTTCCTGTAGTAGATAACCATCAAGTCTATGGGGTTATTACGGACCGTGACGTTTTCCAAGCCTTTCTTGAAATTGCCGGTTATGGGGAAGAAGGGATTCGTGTACGCTTTGTTACGGAAAATGAAGTTGGTGTTCTTGGAAAAATTGTTTCTCTAATTGTTGAAGAAAATTTGAATATCTCCCATACAGTAAATATTCCGCGTAAAGATGGTAAGGTCATTATCGAAGTTCAAATCGATGGATCAATTGATTTACCAGCCTTGAAAGAAAAATTTGAAGCAGAAAACATCCAAGTAGAAGAAATTACTCGTACTTCAGCAAAAGTCTTGTAAGAAGGGAAGCCGAAAGGCTTCTTTTTACGTGTAACAAGGGATTAGAGCAAAAGATGGAAAGAAATGATAGATTATGGTATAATAAAACGATATAAAAAAGGAGTATTTATGGACATTTCAGAAATTCGTCAGAAAATTGACGCAAATCGTGAAAAATTAGCTTCTTTCAGGGGGTCTCTTTGACCTCGAAGGTTTAGAGGAAGAGATTGCCATCTTGGAAAACAAGATGACAGAACCTGATTTTTGGAACGATAATATCGCGGCCCAAAAAACGTCGCAAGAATTAAATGAATTAAAAAATACCTACAATACCTTCCATAAAATGGAAGAGTTGCAGGATGAAGTTGAAATTTTATTAGATTTTTTAGCTGAAGATGAGTCGGTGCATGAAGAATTGGTTTCACAGTTATCCGAACTTGATAAGATGATGACTAGTTATGAGATGACCTTGCTCTTGTCAGAACCTTATGACCATAATAATGCGATTTTGGAAATCCATCCAGGATCCGGTGGTACTGAGGCTCAGGACTGGGGTGATATGTTGCTTCGTATGTACACTCGCTATGGAAATGCCAAAGGATTTAAAGTAGAAGTTTTGGATTACCAAGCAGGAGATGAAGCTGGTATCAAGTCAGTAACCTTATCATTTGAAGGACCTAATGCCTATGGTCTTCTCAAGTCAGAAATGGGTGTTCACCGCTTGGTGCGAATCTCACCATTTGATTCTGCCAAACGTCGCCATACTTCTTTTACATCAGTAGAAGTGATGCCAGAATTGGATGATACCATTGAAGTAGAGATACGTGAAGATGATATCAAGATGGACACCTTCCGTTCAGGTGGTGCTGGTGGACAGAACGTCAATAAAGTTTCAACAGGTGTGCGTTTGACACACATGCCTACTGGGACTGTTGTCCAGTCAACAGTCGATCGTACCCAGTATGGAAATAGAGATCGTGCCATGAAGATGTTGCAGGCTAAGCTCTATCAAATGGAGCAAGAAAAGAAAGCTGCGGAAGTTGATTCCCTCAAGGGTGAGAAAAAGGAAATCACATGGGGAAGCCAAATCCGTTCATATGTTTTCACGCCTTATACTATGGTAAAAGATCATCGAACTAGCTTTGAAGTTGCGCAGGTAGATAAGGTTATGGATGGAGACCTAGATGGTTTTATTGATGCCTACCTCAAGTGGCGAATCAGCTAAGATAGAAAGGAACTCACATGTCAATCATTGAAATGAGAGATGTCGTCAAAAAATACGACAACGGAACGACTGCTTTGCGAGGTGTCTCAGTCACTGTTGAACCCGGGGAATTTGCCTATATCGTAGGTCCGTCAGGAGCTGGGAAATCAACATTTATTAGAGCTTTGTACCGCGAAGTAAAAATCGAAAAAGGAAGCTTAACTGTTGCTGGTTTTAATCTGGTTAAAATTAAAAAGAAAGATGTCCCTCTCCTACGTCGTAGTGTTGGAGTTGTCTTCCAAGATTATAAACTGTTACCAAAGAAAACCGTTTATGAAAATATTGCTTATGCAATGGAGGTAATTGGAGAAAGTCGCCGTAATATCAAAAAACGTGTTATGGAAGTCTTAGACTTGGTTGGATTGAAGCATAAGGTTCGTTCTTTCCCAAATGAACTTTCAGGGGGAGAACAACAGCGTATTGCGATAGCGCGTGCTATTGTAAATAATCCCAAAGTATTGATTGCGGACGAACCAACAGGAAACTTGGACCCAGATAATTCATGGGAAATCATGAACTTGCTGGAACGCATCAATCTCCAAGGTACAACTGTCTTGATGGCTACCCACAACAGTCAGATTGTAAATACCTTGCGCCACCGTGTCATTGCCATTGAAAATGGCCGTGTCGTTCGTGACGAAGCTAAAGGAGAATATGGATACGATGATTAGTAGATTTTTTCGTCATTTATTTGAATCGTTAAAAAGTTTGAAACGAAATGGCTGGATGACAGTAGCTGCTGTCAGTTCAGTTATGATTACTTTGACCTTGGTTGCAATATTTGCATCTGTTATCTTTAATACGGCTAAACTAGCTACAGATATTGAAAATAATGTTCGAGTAATGGTATACATTCGTAAGGACGTAGCTGATAATAGTGAGACGATTGAAAAAGAAGGTCAAACTGTTACAAATAACGACTACCATAAGGTATATGATGCTTTGAAAAGTATGTCAACCGTTAAAAGTGTTACGTTTTCAAGTAAAGAAGAACAATATGAAAAGTTGACAGAAACAATGGGGGACAACTGGAAAATCTTTGAAGGCGATGCCAACCCTCTCTATGATGCATATATCGTTGATACCAATACACCAAGTGATGTAAAGACAGTAGCAGAAGAGGCTAAAAAAATCGAGGGTGTATCAGAAGTTCAAGATGGTGGTGCTAATACAGAACGCTTGTTTAAGTTAGCCTCATTTATTCGTGTCTGGGGACTAGTTATCGCGGGATTATTGATTTTCATTGCAGTGTTCTTGATTTCTAATACTATACGTATCACCATCATTTCACGAAGCCGTGAAATTCAAATCATGCGTTTAGTAGGTGCTAAGAATGGCTATATCCGCGGGCCTTTCTTGCTTGAAGGTGCCTTCATTGGTTTGCTTGGAGCAACACTTCCATCAGTTTTGGTATTTATTGTCTATAAAATGGTTTACCAATCGGTTAATAAGTCATTGGTTGGTCAGAACCTTTCGATGATATCACCAGAAATATTCAGTCCACTGATGATTGCTCTATTATTTGTGATTGGAATTTTTATCGGTTCAATCGGATCAGGAATTTCAATGCGCCGATTCCTGAAAATCTAAAATAGAAGTATATTTGAGGAGGTTTTAATATCTCCTTTTTTTCTACAAAAATTTTAGAAAAAAGTCTACTTTTTTTTATAAAAGCCTTTACAAAAAAAATTAAAGTGGTATAATTAATACATAGTTAAGTGCAAACGTTTTCGTAAAACGTTTGCCTAAATAAAAATAAAGGAGATTTGAATGATGAAAGATACATTCAAAAATGTCTTGTCTTTCGAGTTTTGGCAAAAATTCGGTAAGGCTTTGATGGTGGTTATCGCGGTTATGCCGGCTGCTGGTTTGATGATTTCAATCGGTAAGTCTATCGTAATGATTAACCCAACTTTTGCACCACTTGTAGTTACTGGTGGAATTCTTGAGCAAATTGGTTGGGGGGTTATCGGTAACCTTCACATTTTGTTTGCCCTAGCAATTGGAGGAAGCTGGGCTAAAGAACGTGCTGGTGGTGCTTTCGCCGCTGGTCTTGCCTTCATCTTGATTAACCGTATCACTGGTACAATCTTTGGTGTATCAGGAGATATGTTGAAAAATCCAGATGCTATGGTCACAACTCTCTTTGGTGGTTCAATCAAAGTTGCTGATTACTTCATCAGTGTTCTTGAAGCTCCAGCATTGAACATGGGTGTGTTTGTAGGGATTATCTCAGGTTTTGTAGGGGCAACTGCTTACAATAAATACTACAACTTCCGTAAACTTCCTGATGCACTTTCATTCTTCAACGGGAAACGTTTTGTACCATTTGTAGTTATTCTTCGTTCAGCAATCGCTGCAATTCTACTTGCTGCCTTCTGGCCAGTAGTTCAAACAGGTATCAATAGCTTTGGTATCTGGATTGCCAACTCACAAGAAACTGCTCCAATCCTTGCACCATTCTTGTATGGTACTTTGGAACGTTTGCTCTTGCCATTTGGTCTTCACCATATGTTGACTATCCCAATGAACTACACAGCTCTTGGTGGTACTTATGACATTTTAACTGGTGCAGCTAAAGGTACTCAAGTATTTGGTCAAGACCCACTATGGCTTGCATGGGTAACAGACCTTGTTAACCTCAAAGGTACTGATGCAAGTCACTACCAACAATTGTTAGATACTGTTCACCCAGCTCGTTTCAAAGTTGGACAAATGATCGGTTCATTCGGTATCTTGATGGGTGTGATCGTGGCTATCTACCGTAATGTTGATGCTGATAAGAAACATCAATATAAAGGTATGATGATTGCGACAGCTCTTGCAACATTCTTGACAGGGGTTACTGAACCAATCGAATACATGTTCATGTTTGTAGCAACACCTATGTATCTTGTTTACTCACTTGTTCAAGGTGCTGCCTTCGCTATGGCTGACGTAGTAAACCTACGTATGCACTCATTCGGTTCAATCGAGTTCTTGACTCGTACACCTATTGCGATTAGCGCTGGTATCGGTATGGATATTGTTAACTTTATCTGGGTAACTGTTCTCTTTGCCGTAATCATGTACTTTATCGCAAACTTCATGATTCAAAAATTCAACTACGCAACTCCAGGACGTAACGGAAATTACGAAACTGCTGAAGGTTCAGAAGAAGCTAGCAGCGAAGTGAAAGTTGCAGCAGGTTCTCAAGCTGTAAATATTATCAACCTTCTTGGTGGACGTGCAAACATCGTTGATGTTGATGCATGTATGACTCGTCTTCGTGTAACTGTAAAAGATGCTGACAAAGTCGGTGATGCAGAACAATGGAAAGCAGAAGGAGCTATGGGTCTTGTCATGAAAGGACAAGGAGTTCAAGCTATCTACGGTCCAAAAGCGGACGTATTGAAATCTGATATCCAAGATATCCTTGATTCAGGTGAAATCATTCCTGAAACTCTTCCAACTCAAATGACAGAAGCGCAACAAAACACTGTTCAATTCAAAGGTCTTACTGAGGAAGTTTACTCAGTAGCTGACGGACAAGTTGTTGCTTTGGAACAAGTAAAAGATCCAGTATTTGCTCAAAAAATGATGGGCGACGGATTTGCTGTAGAACCTGCAAATGGAAACATTGTATCTCCAGTTTCAGGTACTGTATCAAGCATCTTCCCTACAAAACATGCTCTTGGTCTTGTGACTGAAGCAGGTCTTGAAGTATTGGTTCACATTGGTTTGGACACAGTAAGTCTTGAAGGAAAACCATTTACAGTTCATGTAGCTGAAGGACAAAAAGTTGCAGCAGGTGATCTTCTTGTCACAGCTGACTTGAATGCTATCCGTGAAGCAGGTCGTGAAACTTCAACAGTGGTTGTCTTCACAAATGCTGAAGCTATTAAATCAGTTAAATTAGAAAAAACAGGTTCTCTTGCAGCTAAAACAGCAGTTGCTAAAGTAGAATTGTAATATACTTGAGGTTGGAAGCTGTTTTCCAACCTCTTGTTTTGGGAGAAAAGCATGAAATTTTTAACACTCAATACTCATAGCTGGATGGAAAAAGAAGCTGAGGAAAAATTCCAGCTCTTGCTTGAAGATATTCTTGATAAAGATTATGATTTGATTTGTTTCCAAGAAATCAATCAGGAGATCACTTCACCAGAGGTGGAGATTAATGACCTTTATCAAGCTTTGCCAGCTGCTGAGCCTATTCACCAAGACCATTATGTTAGACTTTTAGTTGAAAAGTTGTCTGAGCAAGGAAAAGATTACTACTGGACTTGGGCCTATAACCATATTGGTTATGACCGCTACCATGAAGGTGTGGCTATCTTGTCTAAAACACCTATTGAAGCAAGAGAAATTTTGGTTTCAGATGTGGATGATCCAACAGACTATCATACTCGCCGTGTCGCCCTGGCTGAAACTGTAGTCGATGGTAATGAACTTGCAGTTGCCAGTGTCCACCTTTCTTGGTGGAATAAAGGGTTCCAAGAAGAATGGGCACGATTTGAAGCTGTCTTGAAAGAATTGAACAAGCCACTTTTGCTGGCTGGAGATTTCAACAACCCAGCTGGTCAGGAAGGTTACCAAGCTATTTTAGCTAGTCCTTTAGGCTTACAAGACGCATTTGAAGTTGCTCAAGAGAAAAGTGGTAGCTATACTGTTCCACCAGAAATTGATGGCTGGAAAGGGAACACTGAACCCCTTCGAATAGATTATGTCTTTACTACCAAAGAGTTAGCGGTGGAAAATTTACATGTCGTATTTGATGGCAACAAGAGTCCACAAGTCAGTGATCACTATGGCTTGAGTGCTATTTTAAACTGGAAATAATAACTGAAAAGAGGTTAGGATTCACAAATTCTAGCCTTTTTCTGATTAGATGAACTACTGAAAGTAAGCTCTATGAGTGAGACTACTGAAATGGAATAAAATATGGTATAATTGATAAGATAGATAGAATCGAGGATATTATGTCATTTACGAAATTTCAATTTAAAAACTATATTAGAGAAGCCTTGGAGGAGTTGAAATTTACAACTCCAACAGAGGTACAAGATAAGTTGATTCCCATTGTCCTGGCAGGCCGAGATTTGGTTGGAGAATCAAAAACAGGTTCAGGTAAGACTCACACTTTCTTGTTACCGATTTTTCAGCAATTAGATGAAGCTAGTGATAGTGTTCAAGCAGTGATTACGGCACCGAGCCGTGAGTTGGCTACTCAGATTTACCAAGCAGCTCGTCAGATTGCAGCCTACTCAGAAATGGAAGTTCGTGTGGTTAATTATGTGGGGGGGACAGATAAGGCTCGCCAGATTGAGAAATTGGCAAGTAACCAGCCTCATATTGTTATCGGAACGCCTGGACGTATCTATGACTTGGTTAAATCCGGTGATTTGGCTATTCACAAGGCCAAGAACTTTGTGGTCGATGAGGCAGACATGACCTTGGATATGGGATTCTTGGAAACTGTTGATAAGATTGCTGGCAGCCTTCCAAAAGACCTGCAATTCATGGTCTTCTCAGCGACTATCCCACAAAAACTGCAACCATTCTTGAAAAAATACTTGTCAAATCCTGTTATGGAAAAAATCAAGACCAAAACGGTCATTTCTGATACCATTGATAATTGGTTGATTTCGACAAAAGGACGCGATAAGAATGCTCAAATTTATCAGTTGACTCAGTTGATGCAACCTTATTTGGCAATGATTTTTGTTAACACTAAAACGCGTGCTGATGAATTGCATTCATATCTGACTGCTCAAGGATTGAAGGTAGCGAAGATTCATGGAGATATTGCCCCTCGTGAGCGCAAACGTATCATGAACCAGGTTAAAAATCTGGATTTTGAGTATATTGTCGCAACAGATTTGGCAGCGCGTGGAATTGACATTGAAGGTGTCAGCCATGTCATCAATGATGCCATTCCGCAAGATTTGTCCTTCTTTGTTCACCGTGTTGGTCGTACTGGACGAAAAGGCCTACCAGGTACAGCTATTACCCTTTATCAGCCAAGTGATGACTCAGATATCCGTGAGTTGGAGAAATTGGGAATCAAGTTTACTCCTAAGATGGTCAAAGACGGGGAATTTCAAGATACTTATGACCGTGATCGTCGTGCCAACCGTGAGAAAAAACAAGATAAACTTGATATCGAAATGATTGGTTTGGTTAAAAAGAAAAAGAAAAAAGTCAAACCAGGTTATAAGAAAAAAATTAAATGGGCGGTTGATGAAAAACGCCGCAAGACCAAGCGCGCTGAAAATCGTGCTCGCGGTCGTGCAGAGCGTAAAGCAAAACGCCAAACATTTTAATAGAAAAAGTTGGAGTACTGAGCTCCAATTTTTTTTTATTTATGAGAACGAACTATCTAAACAGAAACACTACATTAAAGACTGCAAATTGCGCTAAAAAATGGTATAATGATAGAGTTATATAGTCCCGATAAGATGGTAGGCATTTATCGCGAAGAGTTTTCCTATCAGTACTTTGTAATTTGCAAAGACTGACGGCTCCATACGGTTGCCGCTATAATGCGGTCACCCTATGCGCCTTACTAGCTTCAGAAATAAAAAATTATCGTTTTTATTTCTTTCGCGTCGTAACTCTTAGACTATAGAAATACCTATCAGTACTTTGTAACTCTATAACACTATTTTTAAGGGGGGACATTTTTATGTCAGAACGTAAATTATTCACGTCTGAATCTGTATCTGAGGGGCATCCGGATAAGATTGCAGACCAAATTTCAGATGCGATTTTGGATGCTATTTTAGCTAAGGATCCAGAGGCGCACGTTGCTGCTGAGACAGCTGTATATACTGGTTCCGTCCATGTTTTTGGTGAAATATCTACAAATGCTTATGTGGATATTAACCGTGTGGTTCGTGACACTATTGCAGAGATTGGCTACACCAATACAGAATATGGTTTTTCTGCTGAGACTGTAGGAGTACATCCATCTTTGGTGGAACAATCTCCTGACATTGCCCAAGGTGTCAACGAAGCCTTGGAGGTTCGTGGGAATGCAGACCAAGATCCGCTTGATTTGATTGGTGCTGGAGACCAAGGGCTCATGTTTGGATTTGCAGTGGATGAAACAGAAGAGCTCATGCCATTGCCAATTTCACTCAGTCATAAATTGGTTCGTCGTTTGGCAGAACTTCGTAAGTCTGGGGAAATCAGCTATCTTCGCCCAGATGCTAAATCACAAGTTACAGTTGAGTATGATGAAAATGACCGTCCAGTACGTGTGGACACAGTCGTGATTTCAACTCAGCACGATCCAGAAGTCAGCAACGAACAAATTCACAATGATGTGATTAACAAGGTCATTAAAGAAGTTATTCCGGCTTCTTACTTGGATGAGCAAACAAAATTCTTCATCAATCCAACTGGTCGCTTTGTAATCGGTGGACCTCAAGGGGACTCAGGTTTGACTGGTCGTAAGATTATCGTGGATACCTATGGTGGCTACTCTCGTCATGGTGGTGGTGCCTTCTCTGGTAAGGATGCGACTAAGGTGGACCGTTCAGCCTCTTATGCGGCTCGTTATATTGCCAAGAATATCGTTGCAGCAGGCCTTGCTAAGAAGGCAGAAGTGCAATTGGCCTATGCTATCGGTGTTGCGCAACCTGTTTCTGTTCGTATCGATACCTTCGGTACAGGAACAGTAGCTGAAAGCAAGCTTGAAAAAGCAGCTCGTCAAATCTTTGATCTTCGCCCTGCAGGGATAATCCAAATGCTAGACCTCAAGCGTCCAATTTACCGTCAAACAGCGGCTTATGGACACATGGGACGTACAGATATTGACCTTCCATGGGAACGTTTGGATAAGGTAGATACTTTGAAAGAAGCAGTCAAATAGATAAGAAAACCAACGTTTTGAACGTTGGTTTTTATAAATATAAGTTATCCTTATTTAAATAGGATTTGTAAATTGCTGGCCTGTTATAATTTATTCATTGTTTTTAAAAATGCCCAGTTACCAATTGATTTTGCCCCGTATTTTAAGTCCATATAGTCCAGTAATACATAATCGTTTTTTTTGTAGAATGAGGTATTTCTAGCTGTACTAGTTATGAGTCCCAAGTGTTTACAGCCTTTTGATTTGACATAAGGTTCAATCCCTTGTGTCAGAAAAGTACTGCCTATTCCCCGCCCCTTACTTTCTATATTGACAGCTAAAGCCATCAAATACCAATCAAACTCCCTTGATTGTTCTAAATGCTTTTTGGAACGTTTTACAAAGTCAAAGTATTTAAGGAGATTTTGTGGTCGAATGTAGCGAAAAATGTTTGTCCCACCATTTCGTAGATAGGATAGTATACAGAAATCATTTTGTTGCAAAAGGGCAACTGCAAGTAATTCTCCATCTTGTTCCGCAACCAAACAGTTTCCTTTTTTAATATAGACTCTAGTAAGCAGAATTTGCAATGTTTCTACAAAAGCAGGATAGGAGTCAGGTTTCTTCAAATCATCCCTTATAATCGTTAAAAAGGGATAGTCAAGAAAAGAATTAGCTAATAGTTTTCCAATTTTTTCGTATTCTTCAAGTCTTGCCTCTCGATATATCATGTCTCCCATGCTTGTCTCCTTTGTTACCTATAAAATTGTGTATGATAGGATTTCAAGATAAAAAATTGGAGATGATTTAAAAAGCTAAATAAACCCAATTTTGTTCCATAAGGTTTAAAGCACTTTCTAATCTCTCCAAGATTTTATTTGGTTGGAATCGAAATTCCAATTAATTTTTCTGAATAGAGGGTTTTGATATTGGCTTCATCAATAGAGTCCTTATCAATTTTACGTTTCAAGAAAAATTCTTGAATAGCTTCGATTTCAGGTTCGCGAATAGCGCGGTGTTTGTTTGAGATGAGGATTTCATAGTGAAGCGGAGCTTGGGTAAAAATAACATCTGTATTACCTGCAGAATAAACTTCAACAAGGGTTGCATCTGTACTTTCTAGCTGGCTTTTTACAAGTTGCGAGTGTGAGTTTGTTGTATTGATAAGCTTCATAACATTTCCTCCGATTTTCTAATTCTATTATAGCACTTTTTGAATAAAGTAGCTTGATTTAGCCAATCTTATGCTGTTTTTTCCAAGATTCGATAGCCCATTTATGGCTACCACGTTTGAGGTTTTCAATAGCCTCATCAATAGGGAACCAGGCAATATGATTAAAGTCTTCTAGTGGCTTTTGCACTTCTTTGAAAGAAATCGCTTCATAGAGGTAGGCTGGATTGTAGTAGTAGGTGTCACGGTGACGAGAATAGAAATATTCGTCAGCTTGTCCGTAATAGGTACCAATTTCAGCTGTAAAGCCAAGCTCTTCAATCAATTCACGCTTTAGGGCTTCTTGATGATTTTCACCTGCTTCAATTTCACCACCTGGTAGGAACCAAGCACCATTAGGTGCTTGAACAAGAACAATTTGTTTTTGTTCAGCATCAGGGATAACTGCATATACGCCATAGCGTGAAACATAGTCTGTATTTGCTTTCTTTTCTCCGAAAGTTGGGTTTGCCATTGGATTTTCCTCATTATTTATTATCTTTATTATTATCTTAATGAACAAAGACCGAGCTGTCAAGAATTTATAGTTATTTTAATAAAAAGGAGCAGAAAATTTTCATTTTCTACTCCTTTTCTGTAGGATTTATACTTCTTTTTCAGAAGTTTTTACTTCAGCTTTTTTGGCAGACTTAATTTGAATGTTGCCCTTGCTGGTCATCACTGCCTTGAGGTTTTTTTCGCTTGGATTTTCAAGGTAGTAGTCAGTGATTGCGTCTTCAATATAGTCTTGAATAGTACGACGAAGTGGGCGCGCCCCCATTTTTGGATCATAGCCGAGGTCAACCAATTTTTCCTTAACCTTGTCAGTTACATCCAAATGAATGTTGTTGCTAGAAAGGCGCTTGTTAACGTCTGCTAGCATAAGCTCGACAATCTGAAGGAGGTTGTCCTTGCTGAGAGCCTTAAATTCGATAATACCATCAAAACGGTTCATAAACTCTGGGCTAAAGAAGTTACCGAGTTCACCGAGAACAGAATTGGTACGTCCTTCTCTAGCAGCTCCAAAACCAACGCTGGCTTCGGCTTTACCAGTCCCGGCATTTGAAGTCATGATGATGATGGCATCCTTGAAGCTAACGGTGCGTCCTTGCCCATCTGTCAAACGACCATCGTCCAAGACCTGGAGGAACATATGCATAACATCTGGGTGAGCTTTTTCGACTTCATCGAGAAGGATGAGGGAATATGGATTGCGACGAACTTTTTCAGTTAATTGCCCAGCCTCATCGTAGCCAACATAACCTGGAGGGGCGCCGACCAACTTAGCCACGCTGTGTTTTTCCATATATTCACTCATATCGAAGCGAATCATACTGTCAGCAGAACCAAAGAGTTCGATAGCTAGTTGTTTGGAAAGTTCTGTTTTACCGACACCAGTTGGTCCGACAAAGAGGAAGCTTCCAATTGGACGGTTAGGCGTACCGAGACCGACACGATTCCGGCGAATAGCCTTGGCAATCTTATCGACAGCATCGTCTTGTCCAATAATATGCGACTTGAGATCTTCGGCTAGATGGATGAGTTGAGATTGTTCTTTCTCTTTCAAATCGCCAACAGGGATATTGGTTTTCTGCTCGATAATATGCTCAATGGTTTTTTCACTGATGATAGGAGTATCCTGGTCTGTGACCTTTTTCTTTTGCATTTCCTTATACTTGGCAATCTGGTCACGGAAGTAGGCGGCCTTCTCAAAATCTTCTTCTCGTGTAGCTTGAGATTTAAGATTTTCAGCTTCAATCAAGCGCTGATCGATTACTTTAGGATCCACGAAATTCAAGGTCAAGTTCATCTTAGAACCCGCTTCATCTAGGAGGTCGATGGCCTTGTCAGGCAAGAAGCGATCTTGGATGTAGCGATTGGAAAGAGTTGCAGCTGCTTCAATCGCAGCATCGGTATATTGAACGTGGTGGTAGTCTTCGTATTTCTTTTGAATACCTTTGAGGATTGTGATTGTTTCGTCCACTGTTGGTTCATCGACCTTAACAGGCTGCATACGGCGTTCTAGGGCAGCATCTTTTTCAATGATGCGGTATTCATTGAGGGTAGTTGCACCGACCAGTTGCAGTTCACCACGAGCAAGGGCTGGCTTGAGGATATTTCCTGCATCCATATTGCCATCGCCCGCAGATCCCGCACCGACAATTTCATGGATTTCATCGATAAAGAGGATAATATCCTCACGTTTGCGAATTTCTTCCATGAGCTTTTGCATGCGTTCTTCAAATTGTCCACGAATACCCGTTCCTTGAACTAGGCTAACCACATCCAGACGGATGACTTGTTTACCTTGTAGTTTATGTGGAACATCGCCATCAACGATTTTCTGAGCTAGACCTTCGACAACGGCAGTTTTCCCGACACCTGGTTCACCGATAAGAACAGGATTATTCTTGGTTCTGCGATTGAGAATCTCAATGACACGGATAATCTCATCATCGCGTCCAATAACGGGATCTATATCTCCACGACGGGCAATTTCAGTTACGTTGATACCAAATTCTTCCAGCAGGCCTTTTTCTTGGCTTGGTGGAGGAGTTTGAGCAGGTCCACGATTTTGGGAACCATAACCGCCGTTTCCACCGTAACCTCCACCTGATTGGGTTGGGGGAGTCGGAGGAGTGTTGTTAGAAGGTCTAAAATTGTTTAGGTCATTGAAGAAATCACCAAAGGGATCAAAGTCACGATTGTTCAGATCCGTCATACCTTTAAAGAGGCTATTGTTAGGATCCGTCTTGATAATCTTATAGCAGTTTTGACAAAGGTCAATTTGTTTTTGCTTTCCGTTAAGATTGGTATAAAGATGAATTGTTGAGTCATTGATTTTACAGTTTTGACAAAGCATACATCTACCTCATTTCTTTCTTTAGCCTGACCTGTTTAAAGGTCAAAAATAGTCAAATTTCTATACTCTCATTATAACAGGATTGGGGTGTAAAGCAAGTAAAAAGATTGCAGCTTTGAGAAGTTGTTACAAGGAAAATTTTTGTGATTTTAGGGAATAAAAAAATCCTATTTGTGAGACAAAAAGGATTTTGGTTAGACATGCAGGGTGTAACCCAGCTTGTTTTGTATTAGTAAAGGAGTTCATAAATCTCCATTGCAATCAAGTCAATGCTGTCAAACGTATAAGTTTCGCGAGCTTCGACATCACGAAGGGTAAAGATTGAGCCGTTTTCTTCGTCGTGGCTGTATGCAACTTCTGCAACAACAACTCCTTCGCGTTCAAAATTACGTTTTAAATTTCCGCCGTCTTTAGCCATTGCTTCAAGGCGGTTGATGATTCTAACCAAATGTGATTCCATTTTGATTCTCCTTCATTTCTTATCGTTACTATTTTACCATAAAGGAGGCCAACTTGCCTAGAAAAAACTAAGATTTCTCGCTAATTCTACCAGCTTAAAGATTTTTTGAATAAATTAGACAAAAGATTTGAATTTTAATTCATTCCATGTTATAATCATACAGTATTCTATTTTAGAAAGCAGTGTGACTATGAATTTTTCTTTTTTACCTAAGTATTTACCTTATTTTAACTATGGGGCTGTCGTGACGGTTCTCATTTCTATCTGTGTTGTCTTTTTGGGAACTATTTTGGGTGTTGTCTTGGCTTTTGGGCAACGTTCAAAGTTTAAACCGTTTGTTTGGCTCGCCAACTTGTACGTTTGGATTTTCCGTGGGACACCGATGATGGTTCAGATTATGATTGCCTTTGCCCTTATGCACATCAATGCTCCGACTATTCAGGTTGGAATTTTAGGTGTTGACCTTTCTCGTCTGATTCCAGGGATTTTGATTATCTCTATGAACAGTGGTGCTTATGTTTCTGAGACTGTTCGTGCTGGGATTAATGCGGTTCCAAAAGGTCAGCTAGAGGCGGCCTATTCTTTAGGAATTCGTCCTAAAAATGCTATGCGCTATGTGATTTTGCCACAAGCTATCAAAAATATTTTGCCAGCATTGGGGAACGAATTTATCACAATTATCAAGGATAGTTCTCTTTTATCAGCTATTGGTGTCATGGAGTTGTGGAACGGAGCTACAACAGTTTCTACAACAACCTATCTACCTTTAACACCACTTTTATTTGCAGCCTTTTATTACTTGATTATGACTTCTATTTTGACAGTAGCCTTGAAAGCTTTTGAAAAACGTATGGGACAAGGAGATAAGAAATAATGACGGAAACCTTGATAAAAATTGAAAATTTACATAAATCCTTTGGAAAGAATGAAGTATTGAAGGGCATCAACCTCGAGATTAAAAGAGGAGAAGTTGTCGTTATCATCGGTCCTTCGGGGAGCGGAAAATCTACCTTGCTTCGCTCTATGAATTTGTTGGAAGAAGCAACTAAGGGGAAGGTTATCTTTGAGGGAGTCGATATTACGGACAAGAAGAATGACCTGTTTGCTATGCGTGAGAAGATGGGCATGGTCTTCCAACAATTTAATCTCTTTCCTAATATGACTGTGATGGAAAATATCACCTTGTCTCCTATCAAGACCAAAGGTGAAAGTAAGGAAGTTGCAGAGAAGAGAGCTCAGAAACTTTTGGAAAAAGTTGGTTTACCAGATAAGGCAACTGCTTATCCACAGAGTTTGTCAGGTGGCCAGCAACAGCGGATTGCCATCGCGCGTGGTTTAGCTATGGAACCTGATGTCTTGCTCTTTGACGAGCCAACTTCAGCCCTGGACCCTGAAATGGTAGGTGAGGTGTTGGCTGTTATGCAAGACTTAGCTAAGTCAGGAATGACCATGGTTATCGTAACACATGAAATGGGATTTGCTCGTGAGGTGGCAGACCGTGTCATCTTTATGGCAGACGGTGTGGTTGTTGAAGACGGAACACCTGAACAGATTTTTGAACAAACCCAAGAACAGCGGACTAAAGACTTCTTGAGTAAGGTTTTATAATCTATTTTAAAATTTCAAGACAAGATTAGTGAAAAGCTAGTCTCAATACCAGTCAAGTGGAACTTACTTTGAGAAGTTACCCCCCTTATTAATAACATCCATAAATTGGATATTAGGATTTTTAATATAAAGTAGTTTTGTGTTAAAATATAATTGTTCCATATGATTCTCTCTAATGATGGTTTGGTTACTTTTCATTATAGATTATATGGGGCTTTTTTCTACAAGAAAATAGGTTTCATAATATCTATAAGAAATTTATCCTATATAAATATCATAGAGCATTTTTTATGTGGAAAACTCAGGGAAATCATCGCTTTTTTCATAAAAAAATGCTATAATGAAGGGTATGAAATATCACGATTACATCTGGGATTTAGGTGGAACTTTACTAGATAATTACGAAACTTCAACAGCTGCATTTGTTGAAACATTGGCATTGTATGGCATCACACAAGACCATGACAGTGTCTATCAGGCTTTAAAGGTTTCTACTGATTTTGCGATTGAGACATTCGCTCCCAACTTAGAGAATTTTTTAGAAAAGTACAAGGAAAATGAAGCCAGAGAGCTAGAACATCCGATTTTATTTGATGGAGTTTCTGGTTTATTGGAAGATATCTCAAATCAAGGTGGCCGTCATTTTTTAGTTTCTCATCGAAATGATCAGGTCTTGGAAATTTTAGAAAAAACCTCTATAGCAGCTTATTTTACAGAAGTGGTGACTTCTAACTCAGGCTTTAAGAGAAAACCAGATCCTGAGTCCATGATTTATTTAAGAGAAAAGTATCAAATTAACTCTGGTCTTGTCATCGGTGATCGGCCGATTGATATCGAAGCAGGGCAAGCTGCTGGACTCGATACCCACTTGTTTACCAGTATCGTGAATTTAAGACAAGTATTAGACATGTAAGAAAAAGGAATAAGATGACAGAAGAAATTAAAAATCTGCAGGCACAAGATTATGATGCCAGTCAAATTCAAGTTTTAGAGGGCTTAGAGGCTGTTCGTATGCGTCCAGGGATGTATATCGGATCGACCTCAAAAGAAGGTCTTCACCATCTAGTCTGGGAAATTGTTGATAACTCAATTGATGAAGCCTTGGCAGGATTTGCTAGCCATATTCAAGTCTTTATTGAGCCCGATGATTCGATTACAGTTGTTGATGATGGGCGTGGTATCCCAGTCGATATTCAGGAAAAAACAGGTCGACCTGCCGTTGAGACTGTCTTTACTGTTCTTCACGCTGGAGGAAAGTTTGGCGGTGGCGGATATAAGGTCTCAGGTGGTCTTCACGGAGTGGGGTCCTCAGTTGTTAACGCCCTTTCAACTCAATTAGACGTTCATGTCCACAAAAATGGTAAGATTCATTACCAAGAATATCGTCGTGGTCATGTTGTCGCAGATCTTGAAGTAGTTGGAGATACGGATAAAACGGGAACAACAGTTCACTTTACACCGGATCCAGAAATTTTCACTGAAACAACCACTTTTGACTTTGATAAATTAAATAAACGTATTCAAGAATTGGCCTTTCTAAATCGTGGTCTTCAAATTTCCATTACAGATAAGCGTGAGGGGTTAGAACAAACTAAGCATTACCACTATGAAGGTGGGATTGCTAGCTACGTTGAATATATCAATGAGAACAAGGATGTTATCTTTGATACACCAATCTATACTGACGGTGAGATGGATGATATCACAGTTGAAGTAGCCATGCAGTACACAACGGGTTACCATGAAAATGTCATGAGTTTCGCCAATAATATCCACACCCATGAAGGTGGAACGCATGAACAAGGTTTTCGTACAGCCTTGACACGTGTTATCAACGATTATGCTCGTAAGAATAAGTTACTGAAAGACAATGAAGACAACCTAACAGGGGAAGATGTCCGTGAAGGACTAACTGCAGTTATCTCAGTTAAACACCCAAATCCACAGTTTGAAGGACAGACCAAGACCAAACTGGGGAATAGCGAAGTGGTTAAGATTACCAATCGTCTCTTCAGTGATGCCTTCTCTGATTTCCTTATGGAGAATCCTCAAATTGCAAAACGCATTGTAGAAAAAGGAATTCTGGCTGCTAAGGCTCGTGTGGCTGCCAAGCGTGCGCGTGAAGTCACTCGTAAAAAATCTGGTTTGGAAATTTCCAACCTTCCAGGTAAACTAGCAGACTGCTCTTCTAACAATCCTGCTGAAACAGAACTCTTCATCGTCGAAGGAGACTCAGCTGGTGGGTCAGCCAAATCTGGTCGTAACCGTGAATTTCAGGCAATTCTTCCAATCCGCGGTAAGATTTTGAACGTTGAAAAGGCAAGTATGGATAAGATTCTAGCTAACGAAGAAATTCGTAGTCTTTTCACAGCGATGGGAACAGGATTTGGTGCAGAATTTGATGTTTCCAAAGCTCGTTACCAAAAACTTGTTTTGATGACCGATGCCGATGTCGATGGAGCCCACATTCGTACTCTTCTTTTAACCTTGATTTATCGTTATATGAAACCAATTTTAGAAGCTGGTTATGTTTATATCGCCCAACCACCAATCTATGGTGTCAAGGTTGGAAGCGAGATTAAAGAATATATCCAGCCAGGAGCAGACCAAGAAATTAAACTCCAAGAAGCCTTAGCCCGCCACAGTGAAGGTCGTGCCAAACCAACTATTCAGAGGTATAAAGGTCTGGGTGAAATGGATGACCACCAATTGTGGGAAACAACCATGGATCCGGAACATCGCTTGATGGCCAGAGTTTCTGTGGATGATGCAGCTGAGGCAGATAAAATCTTTGATATGTTGATGGGGGATCGAGTAGAGCCTCGTCGTGAGTTTATCGAAGAAAATGCCGTCTATAGTACACTTGATGTCTAAAAAATCGGGAGAACTAGTTCCCTTGGTCTAAAAAATATGATATAATCATTACGATTGTTTCAAGTAAAAAAAGGAGTTTAATATGTCTGGTACACTAGTAATTTATCTTGCAATTGCTGTTGCAGTTTTCTTAGTGATTGCCTATGCTATCGCAATCTACGTACGAAAACGCAATGAAAGTAAATTAGCAATTTTAGAAGAGAAAAAAGAAGAGCTGTACAATCTTCCAGTAAACGATGAAGTTGAAGCTGTAAAAAATATGCACTTGATTGGACAAAGTCAAGTGACTTTCCGTGAGTGGAACCAAAAATGGGTTGACCTATCTCTTAACTCTTTTGCGGATATCGAAAATAATCTTTTTGAGGCAGAAGGCTATAACAACTCATTCCGTTTTTTCAAGGCCAGTCATCAAATAGACCAAATCGAGAGTCAAATTACCTTGATTGAAGAAGATATTGCGGCAATTCGTAATGCTTTGGCAGATTTGGAGAAACAAGAGTCTAAAAATAGTGGACGTGTTCTTCATACTTTGGACTTGTTTGAAGAGTTGCAACACCGAGTGGCTGATCATTCTGAAGAATATGGCCAAGGTTTATCTGAAATCGAAAAACAATTGGAAAATATCCAATCAGAGTTTTCTCAGTTTGTTACTTTGAACACTTCAGGTGACCCAGTAGAAGCTGCTGTGATTTTGGATAATGCTGAAAATCATATCTTGGCTTTGAGTCACATAGTAGATCGCCTGCCAGCAATTGTAAAAACATTATCTAAAGAGCTACCTGATCAATTGGAAGATTTGGAAGACGGTTACCGTAAACTTTTAGATGCTAATTATCATTTTGCTGAAACGGATATTGAATCTCGCTTCCAATTGCTTTATGAAGCTTTGAAGAAAAACCACGAAAATATTGCACAATTAGAGTTGGATAATGCTGAGTATGAAAATACTCAAGTTCAAGAAGAAATCAATACACTCTATGATATCTTTACACGAGAAATTGCTGCTCAAAAAGTAGTAGAAGGCTTAGTTGCAACCCTTCCTACATATTTGAAACACATGAAAGATAGTAATGCTGTTTTAGTGGAAGATATTCAACGATTGAGTAACAATTACCTACTATCTGAAACGGATGTTAGTCATGTTCATAGATTACAAGCTGAGTTAGAATCTTTAGAAGAATCTGTATTGGAATTAACTTCTGAACAAGAGGAACATTCTGAACCTTATTCATTCCTTGAAGATCGTTTGGAAAACTTACAAGCGACTTTGAAGGAAATTGAAGATGAACAAGTTGCGGTTAGTCAACGCCTTGCTCAGATTGAAAAAGATGATATCAATGCTCGCCAGAAGGCAAATGTTTATGTTAATCGTCTTCACACAATTAAGAGATATATGGAAAAACGCAATCTTCCAGGTATTCCTCAGAATTTCTTACAGTTGTTCTTTACAGCAAGTAACCATACTGAAGAGTTGATGGCTGAACTAGAAGAAGCTCGGGTCAATATCGAAGCTGTGAACCGTATGCTTGAAATTACAACCAATGATATGGAAGCACTTGAAGAAGAAACATATAATATTGTTCAATATGCAACATTGACAGAACAATTGCTACAGTATTCGAACCGTTACCGCTCATTTGATGAACGAATTCAAGAAGCTTTTAATGAATCATTAGAAATTTTTGAAAAAGAATTTGATTATCATGCTTCATTTGATAAGATTTCGCAAGCTTTGGAAGTTGCAGAACCAGGTGTAACCAACCGTTTTGTCACTTCATACGAAAAAACACGTGAGACGATTCGTTTCTAACATAATAAAAGGCTCTATAATATTTGTAGTGGGTAAATCCCCCTATAGATATTATGGAGCCTATTTTTTTGTTCAAAACGAGTAATAGTACTTATTTCTCATTGAAATTATAGCCTGAATTTGATATGATATTTCTATGGATAAAAGTAGAGCAAATCGTGTTGAGCACGATAAAAAGAGAATCGGTTTAATAGCCCTAGTAGCTATCTTTTCAGTAAGTATTTGTGTCCTTGGTTCAATGATTGGATACAAAGTATATACAAAGCAAAGTTTTGAACAAAGGATTGAATCTCTCAAAAAAGAGAAAGATGATCAATTGAGTGAGGGAAATCAGAAAGATCATTTTCGTAAGGGACAAGCCGAAGTAATTGCCTATTATCCTCTCCAAGGGGAGCAAGTGATTTCATCTGTAAAAGAAATCATGACACAGGATATTAAGGAAAATCTGGAAGACAAGGAAAATCTAGTTTTTTATTATACGGAGAAACAGGATTCGACTTTAAAAGGGATTGTTAACCGAAGTGTGATGAAACAAGTCTATGATTTAACTTCGTCAAAAGTTGAAGAGACTGAAAAAACTAGTCTGGCAAAAGTCCATTTGACAGAAGATGGTAAACCTTTTACACTTGATCAATTATTTTCAGATCCTAGTAAAGCCAAAGAGCAGTTGTTAAAAGAAATCACCTCTTTCTTACAGGATAAGAAATTGGACCAAGAAAAGATTGATCAAGTTGTTAAAGGCTTCTCTGAACAAGACTTGTCTGCATGGAATTTTGATTACAAGGATAGTCAGATTATCCTTTATCCAAGTCAGTCAGTTGAAAATCTAGATGAGATTGCCTTACCAGTATCTAGTTTCTTTGATGTAGTACAATCCTCTTATTTATTAGACAAGGATGCCGAACTTTATAAGGCTTATTATGAAAAGAAAAACCAAAAAGTGGTAGCTCTAACTTTTGATGATGGACCAAATCCTGCAACGACAAATCAAGCATTAGATACACTTTCTAAGTATGGTATCAAGGCAACTTTCTTTGTTTTAGGTAAGAATGTTTCTGGAAATGAAGAGATTTTGAAACGCATGAAATCGGATGGCCATGTTATTGGAAACCATAGTTGGAGTCATCCAGTGCTTTCAAAACTTTCACTTGACGAAGCTAAAAAACAGATTACTGATACTGAGGATGCGCTAACTAAAGTGTTGGGTTCTAGTTCCAAACTTATGCGTCCGCCTTATGGAGCCATTACAGACGACATTCGAAATAGCCTTGATTTGAGTTTTATTATGTGGGATGTGGATAGTCTGGATTGGAAGAGTAAGAATGAAGCAGCAATTTTGACAGAGATTCAACGTCAAGTTCGTAATGGTTCGATTATCTTAATGCATGATATCCATGCTGAAACAGTCAATGCTTTACCAAAGATTATAGATTATCTAAAAGAGCAAGGATATCACTTTGTCACAGTTCCTGAAATGCTTAATTCACGATTAAAAGCACATGAACTATTCTATGACCGTGATCAGTAAGACTTTTGCTGAATAACTAATTAAATCGTAAGTAATTTTTCAATAAATAAATTTAGTCTTGTATTAATCGAGGCTAAATTTTTTTATGTTTAAATCTCATGATAGGATTGGTTAATATTACAATTTTGTTACAAAATAATATTTTGATAGAATTTTCAGATAATTTGGTATATAATACTTTTAATTTAAATAAAAAGGAGTGATTTTATGGGAGATTGCAAAGATTTTTGTCATAACAAGTACCAAATAGCAACAATTTTTCTGCTAACGGTCTTTGCTTTCGGATTTGCTTTCGCACAGGTTAGTGCCGATGAGGGAAAATTTGAAACATCCAATCAAGTTACACGTACTGTAACGACTAATAAATTAGATGATTCAAATAAGCTTGCATCACCAGTCACGGCTGACAAGAATGCTCTAAATTCTTCTTCGAAAGAAAAAACAGAAGTGATAGAGTCATTAAAACAAGATGATTCTATCGAGTATAGAGATAATAAGTCAGACAAGGATTTAACCACACAGAAAGAAACGACTGCTATAAAAAGTGAAGAGAAGAAGGAAGAATCAGCAGTGAAAAGTAATTCTTCTTCAGAAAGCATACAATCACAGTCGTTATCTCAAGGTGGACATAAAGAAAAGCCGAACAGTATCTCCAGTAATGAAATTATTACTGTCCCTAAAACCTGGGAAGCAGGACATAAAGGACAAGGAACTGTAGTCGCTGTTATAGATTCAGGTCTTGATTTGAATCATGAGGTTTTGCGTATTTCTGATCCGTCAAAGGCGAAATTTAAAAATCAGGATGATATCGAAAAAGCTAAAAAGGCTGCTGGTATTGACTATGGGAAATGGTACAGTGACAAAGTAGTATATGCTTATGATTACTTTGATGGAACTGATAATATAAAAGAGGCTGAAAAAGAGTCTCATGGAATGCACGTTACTGGAATTGTAGCTGGAAATCCTGTTAATAAAGCACCGAATTCTGAGAAGGTTTACGGGGTGGCGCCAGAAGCTCAAATTATGTTTATGAGAGTTTTTTCAGACAGAGATAAAACTACAGCCTCTGCCCTTTATGTAAAAGCTATTGATGATGCTGTTGCATTAGGTGCAGATGTGATCAATATGAGTTTGGGTGCAGGTGCGGGTTCAACGGTAGATGCTGGTTCAGATATCATTGATGCAGTAAAAAGAGCACGCGCTAAAGGAGTATCTGTTGTTATCGCTGCAGGTAATAGTAATACTTTGGGTAGAGGTTTTTCACAACCATTGGCAGCAAATCCTGATTATGGTCTTGTCGGAAATCCCTCTACAGTGGAAGATTCAATTTCTGTTGCTTCTATTAATAATAAAATTCTAACTACTGAAGTCTTTGAAGTAAAAGGTTTAGAAAATGACGCTACCCTTGATTATGGTAAGTTTGATTTTAATAGACCTGAAACAGAAAAAGATTTTGAAAACGGGAAAGAATACGAATATGTAGCAGCGGGTATTGGTCGTGAAGAAGATTTTGCTAATATTGATGTAAGAGGCAAGTTAGCACTGATTCAACGTGGTAAAATTAATTTTTCTGATAAGATTAAAAATGCTCTTCAACATGGTGCAGCTGGAGTTTTAATTTATAACAACGTTGAAGGTGCAAATGTTAGTATGTCTGTTACAGGTGATGCTAAGAAAATCCCATCTGTCTTTATTTCAAAACATTATGGTGAAATTCTTAAGTCTGGTCAGTATAAAATTGTCTTTAATCACAAGATGGATAATCGTAAATCAGATGTTGCAGACCAATTGTCAGATTTTTCAAGTTGGGGAGTTACAACAGATGGACAATTGAAACCAGATGTTACTGCACCTGGTGGAAATATCTATTCATCATTTAACGATAATAGCTATGGAAGTATCAGTGGAACAAGTATGGCGGCTCCTCATGTAGCTGGTGTCGCAGCATTAGTCAAAGAATATTTAGCAAAGAAACATCCTGAATTATCAGCTAGTCAAATTTCAGAGATTGTAAAAGCTTTAATTATGTCTACTGCAAAACCACATTTTAATAAACAGACTGGAGCCTATACTTCTCCACGTCAGCAAGGTGCTGGTGTAGTTGACACGATGGCTGCAACAAGCACAGATCTATTTGTAACAGGTGCAAATAACTATCCAAGTGTTACTCTTGGCAATGTTGGTGATAAATTTACCTTTGAAGTTACAATTCATAATATTTCGGATAAAGACCGAACATTGAAGATGATTGTAAATATAAATACTGATGAAGTTGAAGAAGGGAAATTCACTCTCCGTCCACGAAAACTAACTGAAACAGTCTGGCCTGAAGTAACTGTGAAAGCTCATAGTACGAAGACAGTAACAGTTAGTGTAGATACAAGTAAGTTTACTGAAGAACTTAGCAAAATAATGCCAAATGGATATTTTCTAGAAGGATTTGTTAGATTTGTCAATCCTGCAGATGATGGTTCTGTTATTGGTTTACCATTTATGGGATTTAAGGGAGAATTCCAAAATCTACCTGCAATTGAAAAACCAATTTATCAATTGATTAAGGAAGGAAACAGTGGATTTTACTCTGAAATTGATAAAGATAATCCAGGAATTTCACCTTCAGACGATGCAACTTATTTAACAAGTTCTGAAAATGATGTAAATGTTTTAAAAGCAGAGCGTCAAGGAAGTCGAGTGACTGTACTCGGAGTGAAACAAGATGCTGAAGGAAAATACCATCTTCAATTAGATGAAAAGGGGAACATCCGCCTTGCTATCTCGCCAAATGAGGATGGTAATAAAGATTCTGTTCGGTTTAAAACTCTTGTCTATAGAAACTTGGTAAATCTTCGTGCGACGGTTTATGCTTCTTCGGATACAACACACAGTCAGCCTATTTGGCAAAGTCGTCCAACAGACCTTGTAAAAAATTATTTTGATGGCGATACTAGAAATCCAAGAAGTTATATTGTAGATAAAACAGCTTGGGGAGGACAGGATTCTAATGGAAATCGAGTTTCTGATGGAATTTATGACTATGTTATTAGTTATAAGCCAGATGTCCCTGGAGCTGAGGAACAATATACAACATTTAAAATTCAAATCGATACACAAAAACCTCTGATTACTTCGGGATATATTCGTTCTCAAGAAGATCAAGAACAATTTATAGCTCGCAAACCTCAGGATGTAGGAAATGGTGGAATTCTTCTAGAAAAAGTCTTTTATATTCGTCCTTCTGAAAATAGAGAGGCGACAGATTCAGAAATCGAACAGTATCAAATTATCAAACAAAATGAAGATGGTAGTTATACACTTCCTAAGAACGTTGATAAATCGAAAATCTTCTATTATGTAGAAGACTTTGCGGGAAATGTAGATTTTATATCTCTCAAAGATCTTGTAGGTGAAGAAAATAGTGGTCGTGTAAAAATTGCTATACTAAACAATAAAACCAAGGATGAGATTGATACAACTTATGTTTATCGCATTAAAAATAGCGAAGGTCAATATGTAACCGTTGATAAGTCAAAAGATATTAATTTCTTGAAATTTGGGCATTATGTTGCAGAAATTTTTAGCTATGACCGTACAGAGTTGAAATTTGTGAGTGCTCTATCGAAGGAATTTGATTTAACGAAAGAAAATAGTTTTCAAACTATTACCTTCTTGGCTAACAAAATGAAATATGCCCCAGTAACGGTTGGCTTTAATCAAGCTGTTCCTGGAACTACAACGATTACTTTAGTAGGTGAAGACGGTCAGAGTCAAGTCTTGCCAGCTGAAACATATGGTAAACATTCTTATGGTAAGAAAGTGGTTACTGGTGAATATAAAGTTCTTGTAAATCTATCAAACGGTTATGAATTACTTGATAATCTTCAACCATTTAAAGTTCTGTTTGGTAAAAATAATGTTTTGTCACTTTCAGTTGTTTCTAAGTTAGCTCTGATTGCAGCTTTAAATAAACAAATGGAAGTAGTTAAAACTCCGAGATATTATAATACAAAACAGAAGTTAAAAGAGATTTTTGATCAAAGTGTCAAAGATGCGCAACTAGCATTGGGAAGTAAACTTAACCAAGATAAAATTGACCAAATTGTTAAAGCTTTAGAGTCTGCTATGCAAACATTGGATGGTAAGGAATCTGATATCACATCATTGAAGAATGCCATTAAAGCATATGCTGAGACAGTTAAAAAAGGTAAATATATAAATTCTGATCAAGAACGCAAAGGTCGATATGATCGTGAATTTAAACTCTTGGCATTATTAATTACGAAAGATTTGATAACACAAGATGAAATTGACCGCCTATTGACCACTTTCTTGCAAGCACAAGAACAGCTGAATGGGAAAGAAACAGATTTCATGAGCCTGAAAAATGTTATCGTGGATGAAGTGAAGTTCCAAGACAAAGATCCAAGATTTTTGACAGCTAGCAAAGAGGAGAAAGATGCATATAATCTTATTTTCAACAAAGCTAAGTTACTTTTGGAAAATACAGAAGCTAGTCAAGAAGAAATTAATGAAGTAATCAATGCTCTAAAAGATATGGCTGTAAAACTTAAGGCTAATAAAGTAGAGATTCCAACCAAACCAGTTGCACCAGTTAAGCCAGTTACCCCAGCTAAAGCAGTTGTACCAGTTAAGCCAGTTACCCCAGCTAAAGCAGTTGTACCAGTTAAGCCGGTTAGTCCAGCTAAACCAGTTGCATCTGTTAAGCCAGCTAATCCAACTAAACCAGTTGTAACGATTAAACCAGTTAGTCCAACTAAACCAGTTGTAATGATTAAGCCAGTTAGTCCAACTAAACCAGTTGTAACGGTTAAGCCAGTTACTCCAGCTAAACCAGTTGTAACGCTTAGTCCAGTTATTCCAACCAAACCAGTTTCTCAAGTGCAACCTGTTAAATTAGTAAGTCACAATAGACAAGTCTCAACTATTAAGTCTTCAATTAGCAATGATAAAATTGAGAAAGCTTCATCAATTATAGAAGCTAATCATGAGAATAAAACACTTGCTGGAAGTGGTCAACAAGTATTTTTAGCTACAGTCAACAAAGAAGGAAAACAATTACCAGCCACTGGTGAGAATAACATGATTTCTATTATTCTAAGTATTTCAGGAATTTCTCTCTTATTGTCAGTTATTGGACTTGCAACCTTTTCAAAAAGTGAGTAGAGAATACAATACATCTTTCTATAGTTTTTGATTTACAGTATGTTACAATTCTGATATAATAGTCAGGAGGAAAGAAAGTCTTATGGCGTTCTTCAAGCGAGCTTGGGATAGTGGGAGCCAAGTAGGGCAAAATAAAGTGCTGGCGCTTTCTGTAGTATTTTAAAAAACAATGAAGTAATAAATTAGGGTGGAACCGCGTTTCTGACGCCCCTAGTCGTAAGGCTTGGGTGTTGAAATTCGGTTCTTTTTGAATTCGTCTAATGCCTAAGTAGAAAGGAGCATAATGCTTAAAGGATCTTGTTTATGTAAAGCAGTGACCTACACTCTAGATGAGGAATTATCGGAATTAGTTTTTTGTCATTGCTCATTTTGTAGGAAAGCAACTGCGTCTGCCTATACAGTTAATGCTAAAGTTAGCAGTGAAAAGCTAGTATTGCATGGAAAAGAAAAGCTTGTTTCCTATAGTTCTTCTCCAGGAAAACAGCGTTATTACTGCCAGAACTGTCATAGTCAAATTTTCACTGTTCAAGAAAATATACCAGAAGTCTGTGCTTTGAAATTAGGTACAATAGATGAATGCGATCAGAATTTACAAACTGTTCCTAAACGTCATATTTTTCAGGACCCAGCCTTTTCTTGGTTGCTTGATAAATAAATCTAAAAAGATAATATAAATTAAAGGAGTAAACAATGTCTAAAAAATTGACTTTCCACTGCGTCAGTGGCAGAAACCTCCTTATAGTCGGACTGCCCCACGCTCGGAACTAGAGTGCCTGAGCTAGACGCAGTACTAACTCGTCTTGCCTCGTATGATCGACGAGGCAGACTCGTGTCGCAAGTAATTTATATAAAAAGGAGTAAACAATGTCTAAGAAATTAACATTTCAAGAAATTATTTTGACTTTGCAACAATTTTGGAATGACCAAGGTTGTATGCTTATGCAGGCTTATGATAATGAGAAAGGTGCGGGAACCATGAGTCCTTACACTTTCCTTCGTGCTATTGGACCTGAGCCATGGAATGCGGCTTATGTAGAGCCATCGCGTCGTCCTGCTGACGGTCGTTATGGAGAAAATCCAAACCGTCTTTACCAACACCATCAATTTCAAGTGGTTATGAAGCCTTCTCCATCAAATATCCAAGAGCTTTACCTTGAGTCTTTGGAAAAATTGGGTATCAATCCTTTGGAACACGATATTCGTTTCGTTGAGGATAACTGGGAAAATCCATCAACTGGTTCAGCTGGTCTTGGTTGGGAAGTTTGGCTTGACGGTATGGAAATTACTCAGTTTACTTACTTCCAACAAGTAGGTGGATTGGCAACTGGCCCTGTGACTGCGGAAGTTACCTATGGTTTGGAGCGCTTGGCTTCTTATATTCAGGAAGTGGATTCTGTCTATGATATCGAATGGGCTGATGGTGTAAAATACGGAGAAATCTTTATCCAGCCTGAGTACGAACACTCAAAATATTCATTTGAAATTTCAGATCAAGAAATGTTGCTGGAAAACTTTGATAAGTTTGAAAAAGAAGCTGGTCGTGCCTTGGAAGAAGGATTGGTGCACCCTGCCTATGACTATGTTCTCAAATGTTCACATACCTTTAACTTGCTTGATGCGCGTGGTGCCGTATCCGTAACCGAGCGTGCAGGCTACATCGCTCGTATCCGTAACCTAGCCCGTGTCGTAGCCAAAACTTTTGTCGCAGAACGCAAACGCCTAGGCTACCCACTTTTGGATGAAGCAACACGAGCTAAACTCTTAGCAGAAGACGCAGAATAAAGAGAGTGACAAATTACGAAAATGGGCGAACAGAGTGAGCCCTGAGCCAGTTGCCGCAGTGATGAAGGTATCCTTAGTGAAGCTAAGGATACTAGGCAAAATTGGAGACTTTTGGCTCCAATTTTAGCAATGAAACAACGAAGTTGGTTGCTTGCGTGCCAATCACATAAGGCAAACTGGAAAATAAAAAGATACTTTTCGGAGAAAAAACATGACAAAAAACTTATTAGTAGAACTCGGTCTTGAAGAATTACCAGCCTATGTTGTCACACCAAGTGAAAAACAACTAGGCGAAAAAATGGCAGCCTTCCTCAAGGAGAACCGCCTGTCTTTTGAAGCCATTCAAACTTTCTCAACACCACGTCGTTTGGCTGTTCGTGTGACTGGTTTAGCAGACAAACAGTCTGATTTGACAGAAGATTTCAAGGGGCCAGCAAAGAAAATTGCCTTGGATAGTGATGGAAACTTCACCAAAGCAGCTCAAGGATTTGTCCGTGGAAAAGGATTGACTGTTGAAGATATCGAATTCCGTGAAATCAAGGGTGAAGAATATGTCTATGTCACTAAGGAAGAAGTTGGTCAAGCAGTTGAAGCAATTGTTCCTGGTGTTGTGGATGTCTTGAAGTCACTGACTTTCCCTGTCAGCATGCACTGGGCCAACAACACCTTTGAATACATCCGCCCTGTTCACACTTTAACTGTTCTTTTAGATGAAGAAGAGTTTGATTTGGATTTCCTTGATATCAAGGGAGGTCGTGTGAGCCGTGGTCATCGTTTCTTGGGGAAAGAAACCAAAATTCAGTCAGCATTGAGCTATGAAGAAGATCTTCGTGCACAATTTGTAATAGCAGATCCACGTGAACGTGAGCAAATGATTGTTGACCAAATCAAGGAAATTGAGGCAAAACATGGTGTAAGTATCGAAATTGATGCTGATTTGCTTAATGAAGTCTTGAACTTGGTTGAATACCCAACTGCCTTTATGGGAAGTTTTGATGCCAAATATCTTGAAGTTCCAGAAGAAGTCTTGGTGACTTCGATGAAGGAACACCAACGTTACTTTGTTGTCCGTGATCAAGACGGTAAACTCTTGCCAAACTTCATTTCTGTTCGTAACGGAAACGCAGAGTATTTGGAAAATGTCATTAAAGGAAATGAAAAAGTCTTGGTAGCCCGTTTGGAAGACGGAGAATTCTTCTGGCGTGAAGACCAAAAATTGGTTATTTCTGACCTTGTTGAAAAATTAAACAATGTCACCTTCCATGAGAAGATTGGTTCCCTTCGTGAACACATGATTCGTACGGGTCAAATCGCTGTGCTTTTAGCAGAAAAAGCTGGCTTGTCAGTGGATGAAACGATTGACCTAGCTCGCGCAGCTGCCATTTACAAGTTTGACTTGTTGACAGGTATGGTTGGCGAATTTGACGAGCTCCAAGGTATTATGGGTGAGAAATATGCCCTTCTTGCTGGGGAAACTCCAGCGGTGGCAGCTGCTATTCGTGAACACTACATGCCTACATCAGCTGAAGGAGAACTTCCAGAGAGTAAGGTCGGCGCAGTGCTTGCTATTGCAGACAAATTGGATACGATTTTGAGTTTCTTCTCAGTAGGTTTGATTCCATCAGGTTCTAATGACCCGTATGCTCTTCGTCGCGCGACTCAAGGTGTGGTTCGTATCTTGGATGCCTTTGGTTGGCACATTGCTATGGATGAGTTGATTGATAGCCTTTATGCTTTGAAATTTGACAGCTTGACTTATGAAAATAAGACAGAGGTTATGGATTTTATCAAGGCTCGTGTTGATAAGATGATGGGTTCTACTCCAAAAGATATAAAGGAAGCCGTTCTTGCAGGATCAAACTTTGTTGTGGCGGATATGTTGGAAGCAGCAAGTGCTCTCGTAGAAGCAAGCAAGGAAGAAGACTTCAAACCATCTGTCGAATCACTTTCTCGTGCCTTTAACTTGGCTGAGAAGGCAGAAGGAGTTGCTACAGTTGATTCAGCACTTTTTGAAAATGACCAAGAAAAAGCTTTGGCGGAAGCAGTAGAATCACTCGTTTTGTCAGGGACTGCCAGTCAGCAATTGAAACAGCTCTTTGCGCTTAGTCCAGTTATTGATGCCTTCTTTGAAAATACTATGGTTATGGCCGAAGATCAGGCTGTCCGTCAAAATCGTTTGGCTATCTTGTCTCATTTAACTCAAAAAGCAGCTAAACTTGCACGATTTAACCAAATTAACACTAAATAAAATTTGATAAACGGACTTTATCTTATCACAAAGGAGAAGAAATGGATCAGAAAAAAATTGATCGTATTAACGAGCTTGCCAAAAAGAAAAAAGCAGAAGGCTTGACACCAGAAGAAAAAGTGGAACAAGCTAAACTACGTGAGGAGTACATCGAAGGTTATCGTCGCTCTGTTCGTCACCACATTGAGGGAATCAAAATTGTGGACGAAGAAGGAAACGATGTTACACCAGAGAAACTACGTCAGGTACAACGTGAAAAAGGTTTACATGGCCGTAGTCTCGATGATCCAAATTCATAATAAATATTCTTTCTTTTAATAAGAATAGATAAAATAATAACCAAAAGACTAGCAGTTTTTGTCTGCTAGTCTTTTGTAACTTAAAAAGGAACCAAAATGGTTCCTAAAACTATTATTAGTTACTTGCGCCAGATGTAGCGTCTGCGCCACCACCGTGACCTCCAGCATCACCTGCATCAGAAGCTCCAGATGTAGCATCTGCATCGCCGTGACCATGTCCGCCAGCAGGAGCTGCAGCATTTCCACCGACTAAACGTTGACCAGTTGTATTGAGGTACCAGTCAAGCCATGGTTGGAAATTAAAGATAATTTCATTAATTCCAGCATATGAACCATCTGGGTAGTACATTGCTTGGTAATTATGGGTATTAATAACACCTTCAGGTGTTCCTGGCACAATTGTACGGACATATTCTTGATCCCCGTTACGCAATACGCCGACAACCCATTCAACGTTTTTCATTCTAGAATCTGGCAATGTACCGTGTACTGTCCCTAATCTATTTCCTGATTGAGCACGGACACGTTTACCAAACATTGTATCTGGGTCTTGGTGAGCGTTATTAAAGTACAAGAATTGATTGTTATCATCTGCAAATGTCAATTCAAATGGCATTGCTTTCAAGAACATATCAATTTGGTTAACTGTCAAGATACCGTGGTCTAATTTAACGTAAGTATCTCCAGAAACTGCTCCAACAAGCTCAGCAGCTTTTTCTACCCATTCTGGATCATCTGGGTCAACACCTTGGATGGTAGTTGCAATTGAATTTGTACAATATAAATCTTCTGGTTCAATTGGTTTTGGTTTTTTCAATTTTGAAACGACTCCCACATATTTTACAAAGTTGTCCAAGCATGTTTCAAGGAAATTAACAGTTCCTTCATTTGTGATATTCCCATTAACATCAAAAGCTTCTTTAGCTTTACCGAGAAGGAATTCATTTCCTGGAAGAGTGTAAGCATTGACACCTGGAGCGTCAAGAATCTTACGAAGGTGAACTTGGGCACGAGAAGTACCTTGGTCGTAGTAAGAAGCACCCACAATCATGACTGGCTTGTTTTCAAATGGATGAACTTCGTATGAAAGCCATTCAAGAACAGATTTTAGGGAAGCTGAGATTGTGTGGTTGTGCTCAGGAGTAGCGATGATAACACCATCAGCACGAGTAATTTTGTTATATAAATAACGTAATTGGAAACTTTCGTCCCATTTTTCGTCTTGGTTAAACATTGGAACTTCGTCAATTTCAAGAACTTCTAATTCAAATTTGAGTTTGAAGTGACGACGGATGAATTCCAAGAGTTTACGGTTATATGATTGATCGTAGTTTGATCCTACAAGTCCAACAAATTTCATTCTTTTTGGTCTCCTATCTTACAAATTTTCCCAGTCAAAGTCTTCAGCATCTTTGCGAAGTAATTCTTGTGCATTGCGCAATTTTTCTGTAATTTTTACAAAGATACGGAAGTCGTCAAAAGTGGCATCCAGTTTTTTGATAACATCAAGATCTACTAGGTCTCCACTTGGGGTGAAGGCTTGAAGAGAATGTGAAAGCAAGAATTCATCTGGAAGGACACTTGCTTTAATTTCTGGAGCATTCAAGATTTGGCGAAGTTGTAATTGGGCGCGTGATGAACCAAGAGTACCATATGAAGCACCAGTAATCATGATTGGTTTGTTCAAAAGTGGGTAAATACCGTATGACAACCAAGCAAGAGCACTCATCAAAACAGCTGGGATAGAGTGGTCATACTCAGGAGTACCGATAATAACGCCATCTGCCTCTTCAATTTTAGCAGCAATTTCTAAAATTTCAACAGGTACTTGCTTGTCAGCTGGTTTATTGAAGACAGGAATGTCTTTAATTTCAACAAGTTCAATTTCAGCTTTTTCAGCAAAGTGTTTTTGCATGTATTGAAGCAATTGGCGGTTTGTAGAACGTTTTGAATTTGTTCCAACAATAGCAATAAGTTTTAACATGAGATTTCCTTTCTCTTTTTACATAATACGATTTTAAAACTCCATTGAAACATCTATTTCTATGGAGTAGGAATTCCTGAAGAACAGCTTAGGTGACCTTCTTTATCGATGAGGATAGCTTCGATACCCTCCAAACTTTCGACTTGCCAGAGGATAGAAGCAGGTCTTTCTCCAAAAAGACGAGTTGTCCAGATTTCACCATCAACTGATTTATCAGAGATGATTGTTAGACTAGCAAGTTCTGTTTCAACAGGATAACCTGTTTGACTGTCAAAAATATGATGGTAATCTTTTCCATCGACTGTCAGATGACGTTCATAAATGCCTGAAGTCACGACAGATTTATTGACAACAGGGATGGTCATTAAGTGATTCCCCCTAGGATTGGCTGGGTCTTGAATCCCGATTTGCCAAGGCTGATTTCCTCTTGCCTGATTTTTTCCAATAGTCAGGATATTCCCTCCCAGATTGATCAAGGCAGATGTCACTCCCTCTTCTCTAAGAAATTGGGCAACTTTATCCGCACTATAACCCTTGGCTAAACAACCAAGATCGATCTTCATTCCTTTCTGTTTCAAGAATACAGTGGAAGTAGAAGAATCTAACTCTATATAATGAGGATTGATTAAAGGTAGCACCGATTCAATTTCTTGAGGCTGGGCAACTTTGGCATCTGAAAAACCAATGCGCCAGGTTTGAATCAAGGGACCAATGCTGATGTTGAGATGACTAGAGGGCGCTAGGCTATGCTCTAATCCAAGTGAAATCAATTCAAACAGGTCTGGATGAACTTTGACTGGAGCTATTCCAGCTTGATAATTGATTTCCATCAACTCCGATTCTTGACTATTGGCATTGAAACGATATTCTAACTCTTTGAGCAAATCAAAGGATTTTTGGAGCAAGATATCGGCTTGCTCATCCACTAATGAAATAGTGATAGTAGTCCCCATTAGCCGTTCAGAATGTGAACTAAGAGGCAAGCTACCAACTCCTTTCTCTTATGAAAAGAAGGCTGAAATATAGTAAATTTATATTAAATTTAACCCCTTACATTTTCTTTCCATGATACTAGCATACCATAAAGTCAGCGTTTTCACAAATAAAATTTGTAAACTTGTCAAGAAATATGCTCAGAAAATAAAGAGTAATTGTAAGAAAGGCTGATAAAATACAGATTATTTACATTTTTTTACAAAAAAATCGGGAAAATTAGCTAAACTCTTGTAAACGCTAACAGTAAATGATATACTAGAAGAGTAAATTTAAAATTGAAGGTAGGAATTTTTCTATGAGTAAAATCGTTGTAGTTGGTGCTAACCACGCTGGTACAGCATGTATTAATACTATGTTGGATAATTTTGGCAATGAGAACGAAATTGTTGTATTCGACCAAAACTCTAACATCTCTTTCCTAGGATGTGGAATGGCTCTTTGGATTGGTGAACAAATTGATGGTGCTGAAGGCTTGTTCTATTCTGATAAAGAAAAATTGGAAGCTAAAGGTGCTAAGGTTTACATGAACTCACCAGTTCTTTCAATCGACTATGATAACAAAGTAGTTACAGCAGAAGTTGAAGGGAAAGAGCACAAAGAATCATACGAGAAATTGATTTTCGCTACAGGTTCTACACCAATCTTGCCACCAATCGAAGGTGTTGAAATTGTTAAAGGCAACCGCGAATTTAAAGCAACTCTTGAAAATGTACAATTCGTTAAATTGTACCAAAACGCTGAAGAAGTGATTCACAAATTGTCTGATAAGAGTCAACACCTTGACCGTATCGCAGTTGTTGGTGGTGGTTATATCGGTGTTGAACTTGCTGAAGCCTTTGAACGTCTTGGAAAAGAAGTTGTCCTTGTTGATATCGTTGATACTGTTTTGAACGGTTACTATGACAAAGACTTCACACAAATGATGGCGAAGAACTTGGAAGACCACAACATCCGCTTGGCGCTTGGTCAAACTGTTAAAGCAATTGAGGGTGACGGTAAAGTTGAACGCTTGATTACTGATAAAGAAACTTTCGATGTGGATATGGTTATCCTTGCAGTTGGTTTCCGTCCAAATACTGCTCTTGCTGATGGTAAGATTGAACTCTTCCGTAACGGTGCCTTCCTTGTAGACAAGAAACAAGAAACATCTATCCCAGGCGTTTACGCAGTAGGTGACTGTGCGACTGTTTATGACAACTCTCGTAAAGACACTAGCTACATCGCTCTTGCTTCAAACGCTGTTCGTACTGGTATCGTTGGTGCATATAACGCATGTGGACATGAATTGGAAGGAATCGGTGTTCAAGGATCAAACGGTATCTCAATCTACGGTCTTCACATGGTTTCAACTGGTTTGACACTTGAGAAAGCTAAAGCTGCTGGTTACAACGCAACTGAAACAGGCTTTAACGATCTTCAAAAACCAGAATTTATGAAGCATGACAACCATGAAGTTGCCATCAAGATTGTCTTTGACAAAGATAGCCGTGAAATTCTTGGTGCACAAATGGTTTCACACGATTCTGCAATCAGCATGGGAATCCACATGTTCTCACTTGCTATCCAAGAGCATGTGACAATTGATAAATTGGCATTGACAGACCTATTCTTCTTGCCACACTTCAACAAACCATACAACTACATCACAATGGCTGCACTTACAGCTGAAAAATAAAAATGAATGAGCTATCTGGCCTTAAGCTAAGGTCAGATAGCTTTTTCATCATTCTGTACCCATACAGTTATGATTTTTTTATCTTGTGATTCATTCTAATCTAACTTAAAATGAAATGGTAGCTACCAATACAAATGATGAGGATAAAGAAATGACTGAAAATCGTTATGAACTAAATAAAAACTTGGCGCAGATGCTCAAGGGTGGGGTTATCATGGATGTGCAAAATCCTGAACAGGCCCGTATTGCAGAGGCTGCTGGTGCGGCTGCTGTTATGGCCTTGGAGCGGATTCCAGCTGATATCCGTGCAGCTGGTGGTGTTTCCCGTATGAGTGATCCAAAGATGATTAAGGAAATCCAAGAAGCGGTTAGTATTCCAGTAATGGCCAAGGTCAGAATCGGGCATTTTGTTGAAGCTCAGATTTTAGAGGCTATTGAGATTGACTATATCGATGAGAGTGAAGTTTTATCTCCAGCAGACGACCGTTTCCATGTGGACAAGAAAGAATTCCAAGTTCCTTTTGTCTGTGGAGCTAAGGACTTGGGAGAAGCCTTGCGTCGTATCGCTGAAGGTGCTTCTATGATTCGTACCAAAGGAGAACCGGGTACGGGGGATATCGTCCAAGCTGTTCGTCATATGCGCATGATGAATCAGGAAATTCGCCGCATTCAAAACCTACGTGAGGACGAACTTTATGTTGCTGCTAAGGACTTGCAGGTACCTGTAGAATTGGTTCAATATGTTCATGAACATGGAAAATTGCCAGTTGTTAACTTCGCAGCCGGAGGTGTTGCAACGCCAGCAGATGCTGCGCTAATGATGCAATTAGGGGCAGAGGGTGTCTTTGTCGGTTCAGGTATTTTCAAGTCAGGAGATCCTGTTAAACGGGCTAGTGCCATTGTTAAGGCTGTGACTAACTTCCGAAATCCTCAAATCCTAGCTCAAATCTCTGAAGATTTAGGAGAAGCCATGGTTGGTATCAATGAAAATGAAATCCAAATTCTCATGGCTGAGCGAGGAAAATAGATGAAAATTGGAATATTGGCCTTGCAAGGTGCCTTTGCAGAACATGCAAAAGTACTAGATAGATTAGGTGTCGAGAGTGTTGAAATCAGAAATTTAGATGATTTTCAGCAGCATCAGAATGACTTGTCGGGTTTGATATTACCTGGTGGGGAATCTACAACCATGGGCAAGCTCTTACGTGAGCAGGACATGCTGATTCCCATTCGAGAAGCCATTCTATCTGGTTTACCAGCCTTTGGAACCTGTGCAGGCTTGATTTTGCTGGCTAAAGAAATTACTTCTCAGGAAGAGAGTCATCTAGGAACTATGGATATGGTGGTCGAGCGCAATGCCTATGGGCGCCAACTAGGAAGTTTCTATACGGAAGCAGAATGTAAGGGAGTCGGTCAGATTCCAATGACCTTTATTCGTGGTCCAATTATCACTAGTGTTGGAGAGGGTGTAGAAATTCTAGCAACAGTTGATAATCAAATCGTTGCAGCCCAAGAAAAAAATATGTTTGTAACTTCTTTTCATCCAGAATTGACTGATGATGTGCGCTTGCACCAGTACTTTATCAATATGTGTAAAGAAAAAAGTTGAGATTGAATTTCTCAACTTTTTTACATGTAATAAACAATGGCAATGTATTGGAGGGCAGACGCAACTAGGATAAAAAGATGCCAAATCATGTGGAAATAAGGTTTTTTCTTGGCGTAAAATCCAGCTCCAACTGTATAACAAAGTCCGCCAGTTACCATGAGACTCCAGAAAATTGGTGTCGTTTGACTGATAATGGCAGGAATAATAGCCAGAACCAACCAGCCCATAATCAGGTAAAGAGCAAGGCTAAATTTCTCATTGACTTTCTTAGCAAAGATTTTATAGAGAATACCAAAGATGGTCGTTCCCCACTGGATAGCAATAATCAGATAGCCAAACCAGTTATTCATTAAGGTCAAGACGACGGGCGTGTATGAGCCTGCGATAGCCACATAAATCATTGAATGGTCGATGATCCGCAAGACGTATTTGTGGGTCGAACCATAGGCCATAGAGTGATAAATGGTGGATGATAGAAACATGAGAAAGAGACTAATAACGAAAATGGAAACGCCGATAGAGGATAAAAATCCGTGTGCCTCATAACTATAGGTGGATGAAATGGGGAGTAAGATGAGCATGATGACTGCACCTACGGCATGGGTCACGCTATTAGCAATCTCCTCTCCAAAACTGAGTTGTTTGCTGAGTTTAAGACTAGTGTTCATCGGATTTCCTCCTCTTGAGTATGATGGATTAAAGCTAGGGTTTGATGATAGAGCTTAACGGTTTGGCAGCTGGTTTGGATAATGGGGTTAGCTGGGTCAATTCCTTGGTTCATGTAGTCCACAAAAGCATCGTAGAGTTGGTCTGAACTTGCTTGAGTTTGTAGAGTATTAAGTGTCTGTGCTATTTCTTGAATAGAAAAGACAGATTTGAGGGTTGTGATAGCAATCAAACGGGCAATCTGTTGGCGTTGGTATTTTTTCTTGTCAGGCTTTGTCAGGTAACCATGTTTGACATAATTGTTGACCATAGATGCTGTCAGGCCCTTGTCTTTATCAGGAGAGATAGGGGCGCAGACCTGATTGACATAGAGTAAAACCTGGTCCAGATAGAGGTCAATGTTTGGGATTTCTGCCCATTTTGGGTAGGAAAAGGTAGTTTTCATTTCCAACTCCTTTTTATCTAGTTTTAATAACTAGATTATAAAATAATAAAAACAGAAAGTCAAGTTTTAACTGCTTGTAGAAAGACTTAAATTATGCTATGATGGGAGAAACTAGTCAGAAATGAGGAGAACAGATGGAGATTCGTTTAGCTTTTCCAAATGAAGTAGATGCCATCATGCAGGTGATGGAGGATGCTAAAAAATATTTAGCAGATGCTGGTAGTGACCAGTGGCAAAATGGCTATCCAAATGCTGATATTATTATTGAAGATATTATCTCAGGTCAAGCCTACGTAGCCTTGGAAGAGGGAGAACTACTAGCTTATGCAGCTGTGACCAAGAGTCCAGAGGCAGCCTATGAAGCCATTTATGAAGGCAACTGGCAAGCTGGAGAGTCAGAGTACCTGGTCTTTCACCGTATTGCTGTGGCAGCAGATGTCCAGGGACAGGGAGTTGCTCAAACCTTTTTAGAGGGCTTGATTGAAGGTTTTGACTATCTTGATTTTCGCTCAGATACGCATGCTGAAAACAAAGCTATGCAACATATTTTTGAAAAACTTGGTTTTAAACAGGTTGGTAAAGTGCCTGTTGATGGCGAACGCTTGGCCTATCAAAAATTAAAGAAATAATGCAAAAGAAGTACGCAAAAATGTTCTATTCTTCGCCAATAGGAACCTTGTCTTTGGTTGCCGACGAGCAATATCTGTATGGCGTTTGGGTGCAGGAGCAGAAGCATTTTGAGAGGGGACTAGTAGATGAGACGATAGAAGCAGTTGTTAGTCATCCCATTTTAGACCCAGTTATTGCTTGCTTAGATGCTTACTTTAAAGGCAAGCCTCAGGATTTATCCGACTTGCCTTTGGCTCCAATCGGAACGGATTTTGAAAAGCGAGTTTGGTCCTATTTACAGAGAATTCCTTATGGCCAGACAGTGACCTATGGACAAATAGCCAAAGATCTTCAAGTAGATTCTGCTCAAGCAATTGGCGGAGCGGTAGGACGCAATCCTTGGTCTATCCTAATACCTTGTCATCGTGTGCTAGGAGCAGGCAAGCGTCTGACAGGTTATGCTGCAGGAGTGGAAAAGAAAGCTTGGCTCTTGGAGCATGAAGACGCAGATTTTAAAGTTATAAAATAGAAAGTGAAACACATGTTAGAATTTATCGAATATCCAAAATGTTCAACTTGTAAAAAAGCAAAACAAGAATTAAACCAACTCGGTGTGGACTACAAAGCCGTTCATATCGTCGAAGAAACACCTAGCCAAGAAGTCATTTTAAACTGGCTAGAAACCTCGGGTTTTGAGTTGAAGCAATTTTTTAACACCAGTGGAATCAAATACCGTGAACTAGGGCTGAAAGATAAGTTAGGAAGTCTGTCGAACAAAGAAGCGGCTCAGTTGCTCGCAAGTAACGGTATGTTATTAAAACGACCAATTTTAGTAGAAAATGGAACTGTTAAGCAAATCGGTTATCGAAAAGCTTACGAAGAACTGGGACTGAAATAGTTTTTATCTATCTCTTTGATAGATAAAATATATAACCTCCCTGTTTCAAAGTATGATAAACTAGTAGGTAGACAAAGTCTGTATCTGACCGTAGCAAATAATTTCATTGACGGCAGAAGTATGGTAGAATGAATCATTATCAGGAGAGGATGTTTTTATGAATTTTACAACGATTTTAGCATCAGATTGGTATCAAAACTTGATGCAATTGATTCCGGATGGCAAGCTGTTTAGCCTGCGTTCGGTCTTTGATGGGATTCCAAGAATTGTCCAACAACTTCCAACAACGATTATGTTGACCATTGGTGGTGCTCTTTTTGGCTTGCTTTTGGCGCTTCTTTTTGCCATTGTGAAAATCAATCGTGTCAAGATTTTATATCCCTTGCAGGCCTTCTTTGTTAGTTTCTTAAAAGGGACACCGATTTTAGTGCAACTCATGTTGACCTACTACGGAATTCCTTTGGCTTTGAAAGCTCTCAATCAGCAATGGGGTACTGGTCTCAATATCAATGCGATTCCAGCCGCTGCTTTTGCGATTGTCGCCTTTGCCTTTAATGAGGCAGCTTATGCTAGTGAAACCATTCGTGCAGCCATTCTCTCAGTCAATCCTGGTGAGATTGAGGCGGCACGCAGTCTGGGGATGACCCGAGCACAGGTTTATCGTCGCGTGATCATTCCAAATGCAGCAGTTGTGGCCACTCCAACCTTAATCAATTCCCTAATTGGCTTGACCAAGGGAACTTCCCTAGCCTTTAGTGCGGGTGTTGTGGAAGTCTTTGCCCAAGCTCAGATTTTGGGTGGTGCCGATTATCGTTACTTTGAACGCTTCATCTCCGTTGCCCTTGTTTATTGGGTAGTCAATATCGGAATTGAAAGCCTCGGTCGTTTCATCGAGAGAAAAATGGCTATTTCTGCACCCGATACAGTGCAAACAGATGTGAAAGGAGACCTTCGTTAATGATTAAGATTTCGAATTTAAGCAAATCCTTTTCAGGACAGACTGTCTTGGATCATCTGAACTTGGATATTCAAAAAGGGGAAGTTGTAGCCTTGATTGGTTCTTCAGGAGCTGGAAAATCAACTTTCCTTCGTAGTCTCAATTATCTTGAGACACCTGACAGTGGCTCTATTCAGATTGATGATTTCTCAGTTGATTTTTCTAAAATCACTCAAGAAGAAATCCTTGCCTTACGCCGTAAGCTGTCTATGGTTTTCCAACAGTTTAATTTGTTTGAACGCCGAACAGCACTTGATAATGTAAAAGAAGGCTTGGTTGTTGTCAAGAAATTATCCGACCAAGAAGCAACCAAGATTGCCAAGGAAGAGTTGGCTAAGGTTGGGCTTTCTGACCGTGAAAACCATTACCCTCGACATTTATCAGGTGGACAAAAGCAACGGGTTGCTTTAGCGCGTGCGCTTGCTATGAAACCAGATGTCTTGCTTTTAGACGAACCAACTTCAGCTCTTGACCCAGAATTGGTCGGCGAAGTAGAAAAGTCTATTGCAGATGCTGCTAAGTCAGGTCAAACCATGATTTTGGTTAGTCATGACATGTCCTTTGTAGCTCAAGTTGCGGATAAGATTCTCTTCCTAGATAAGGGGAAAATCATTGAGTCTGGAACACCGGATGAGATTATCCACCATCCTAAAGAAGAGCGAACAAAAGAATTCTTCGCTAGTTACAAACGGACTTATATTTGATATAATAGATAAAGAAAAACTCAGTTAGCTGGACTAGCTGAGTTTACTCTTTAAAAAAGATAGAAATGAGAGAAATCATGCTACTGCAACTATTTTCTTTATATTTCGAGAGTTTGATCTTGACAACCATCCTCGTCCTGATTTTTTTAGGGATTTGGATTGGACTGAGAGCCATGTCGGGAGTTGATAAGACAGCCAAGGCTCGCCAAGCCCATCTCTATGATATGATTATGATTGGTGTTTTGGTTGTTCCAGTATTATCCTTTGCGGTTATGAGTTTAATTCTTGTTTTCAAGGCATAATCCTTGCGTGATTGACAAGAAAGAGTTAGAATAAAGATAGTTACAACAAGAAAGAAGGAAACTATATGTACGATACTATTATTATCGGTGCTGGACCTGCAGGTATGACTGCAGCCTTGTATGCTGCTCGAAGCAATCTGAAAGTAGCCTTGATTGAAGGTGGTCTGCCAGGTGGTCAGATGAATAATACATCTGATATTGAAAATTACCCTGGATACGCTAATATTAGTGGGCCAGAATTGGCAGAAAAGATGTTTGAACCGCTTGAAAATCTTGGTGTTGAGCACATTTATGGTTATGTTGAAAATGTCGAAGACCATGGTGATTTTAAGAAAGTGATGACTGATGACCAAACATATGAAACTCGTACCGTTATCGTAGCGACTGGCTCTAAACACCGTCCTTTGGGAGTACCTGGAGAAGAAGAACTGAACAGTCGTGGTGTTTCTTACTGTGCCGTGTGTGATGGTGCTTTCTTCCGTGACCAAGATTTGTTGGTAGTTGGTGGCGGAGATTCAGCTGTCGAAGAAGCCCTCTTCTTGACTCGTTTTGCTAAGACTGTTACCATTGTTCACCGTCGTGACCAGCTTCGTGCACAAAAAGTGTTACAAGACCGCGCCTTTGCGAATGAGAAAATCAGCTTTATCTGGGATTCTGTAGTCAAGGAAATCAAGGGTGAAAACAGAGTAGAATCTGTCGTATTTGAAAATGTGAAAACAGGTCAAGTGACAGAACAAGCCTTCGGTGGTGTCTTTATCTATGTTGGATTGGACCCTCTTAGCGAGTTTGTTAAAGAATTGAATATCCAAGATCAGGCTGGTTGGATTGTGACAGATAACCACATGAAAACTGCGGTTGATGGTATCTTTGCCGTTGGAGATGTTCGCTTGAAAGACCTTCGCCAAGTGACAACAGCAGTTGGAGATGGAGCTATCGCTGGTCAAGAAGCTTATAAGTTTATCACCGAACATAGTTAATCATAAAAAAGTTTCCAATCAGATGACTGGAAACTTTTTTATAGTCTATTTCGAAAAACTTCGTACATGAGAATGGCTGCAGCAACACTGGCATTGAGACTTTGAACATGTCCATTCATCGGAATGGTAATCATCTCATCAACCTGTTTTTTGATGTTGCTAGAGATGCCTTTTCCTTCATTTCCGATGATGAGGGCAATTTTCCCTTTTGTATTCCACTTGTGGCAAGGAGTCCCATTCATATCTGTTCCAAAGGTCCAGAATCCTTCATCCTTGAGTTTGTCTAGAGTTTGGCTCAGATTGGTCACTCGAGCAATTGGAACGTGCTCAATAGCACCTGTGGCTGTTTTGGCAACGACAGGAGTAACTCCGACAGCACGGTGCTTGGGAATGATGACTCCTGAAACATTGGTCGCATCGGCTGTTCTTAAGATGGAGCCTAAGTTGTGAGGGTCGGTTAAGCCATCCAGAATTAATAGCAAAGGATTTTCTTCTTGGCGTGTTTTGGCAAGGATTTGGTCCAGCTCACTATAGGCAAATTCGGACACTCGTAGAACAAAACCTTGGTGGACAGCACCTTCAGTCATCTCAGAGAGGGATTTTTTTGAGGTCCAAGAAATGGAGACCTTCTTTTCTGTAGCTAGTTCCTTGACTTTCTCAACATTCTTACCTCGGAGATCTTCTTGGAGGTAAAGTTTGTTTCCTGTGTTTGCAAGGAGAGCTTCGGTAACGGCGTGGACGCCATAGACAATATCATTTGTTTTCATGCCTCTATTATAACACAAAACCCCGTCTTGCAACGGGATTTTCTTTATTCCAGAATCAGTAAACCATCTTTAACTGCAAATGGGTCTTTTTCATTGATACGATCGTAAAACATGATACCGTTGATGTGGTCAATTTCATGCTGAACAACGATGGAGTTGTAGCCTTTGAGCTTGATACGGTGTTTTTCTCCATCATTGTCAAAGTAGTCAACAGTAACGCGGGCATGGCGAACTACATAGCCAGGCACGTTGCGGTCAACAGAGAGGCAGCCTTCTCCTTCACCAAGAGCAGCGTCTTGAACAGAGTGAGAGACGATTTTTGGATTGTACATAATGGCTTGCAAGTCGTAGGCTTCCTGTGGAGTTTCGCCTTCTTCGACAATGTTTGGCACCAAAACAGCGATAATACGTTTTGAGATATCTAATTGAGGAGCAGCAAGTCCAACCCCACCGCGGAGTCCCATCTTTTCAGCCATGACAGGATCTTGGGAATGTTTGAGGAATTGCATCATCTTTTCGCCTAGGATGATTTCATGGTCAGACAAGGGGAAAGTGACTTCCTCAGCAACTGCGCGTAGAGTAGGATTCCCTTCGCGGATAATATCGTTCATATCAATTAAGTGAGCAGCTTTTGTAATACGTTCTATTGCAGACATTTTCTCTCCTTTCATTACCTCTACATGATATCACAAAATGACAAGGAATGAAAGCATTACAGCCTTTAGGATTTATAGAAAATAGATAGAAGTTCAATTCATACTCAATGAAAATCAAAGAGCAAACTAGGAAGCTAGCCGCAGGCTGTACTTGAGTACGGTAAGGCGACGCTGACGTGGTTTGAATTTGATTTTCGAAGAGTATCAATTGTGAAAGAATTACTTATCTGTGATATAATAAAAAGAAAAGGCTTGCATTAGAAAGTAGGGAGAATGAAGATGCAAAGAAGACAAGATAGACATAAACGTGGACCAGTTTTTCATTTTGTGAGAGGCTTTGTAAACTTTTTTAGGAGTTATCGCAAGTGGAGTAATAAGGGATTTGTGGCGATACTCTTGCTAGCAGTTGCTTTATCAATGGGCTTGGTCTTGCTGTTTGAAAGTTTCCAAGGAATCCCCTTGACCAGTCAAAAAAAGGATGCCATTTCTAAAGAAACAAATAAGACAAATCAAAAATCTAAAGATCAGGGAGAAGAAGAAACAAGTGCTCGTATTATGGCCCATGGAGATTTACTTTACCATGATATTATCTATATGTCAGCTAAAAAGGAAGATGGCAGCTATGATTTTCATGAGAATTTTGAATACGTAACTCCTTGGCTTAAGCAGGCAGATTTGGCAATAGGTGATTTTGAAGGGACCATTAATAAAGATCATTATCTAGCTGGCTATCCTTTATTTAATGCTCCTGTTCAAGTAATGGATGCTATTAAAGATGCTGGGTATCATGTTTTAGATTTAGCCCATAATCATGTTTTAGATTCTCAAATTGAAGGAGTTATTTCAACGGCAGATGCAATTGAAAAGGCAGGAATGACACCTATTGGAGTTTATACGCACGAGTCACGTGATCAAGCTCCGCTCGTTATCAAGGAAGTGAACGGTATCAAGGTTGCACTTTTGGCTTATTCTTATGGATTTAATGGAATTGAGCAAAGTATTTCTCAAGAAGATTATAACCGCTATCTTTCAGACCTAAACGAAGATAAGATGAAGGCTGAAATTGAGCGTGCAGAGAAGGAAGCGGATATTACTGTTATCATGCCTCAGATGGGTGTTGAGTATCGCATAGAACCGACTGAAGAGCAAAAGGCTTTGTACCACAAGATGATTGAATGGGGAGCGGATATTATCTTTGGAGGCCATCCACACGTAGTTGAACCATCTGAAATTGTTGAAAAAGATGGAGAGAAAAAACTTATCATCTATTCTATGGGAAACTTTATTTCCAATCAGCGAATTGAAACGATGCAAGGTGTAGACAATGCTAAGTGGACAGAGCGTGGTGTTCTTATGGATGTAACTGTCAAGAAAAACAGTGGAAAAACAACTATTGAAACAGCTAAAGCTCATCCTACTTGGGTCAATAGAACACCAAAGGGAACTTTTTCACCAGAAGGATATCCCTTATATCATTACCAAACCTATATCCTAGAAGACTTTATCGAGGGTGGTAGTCATCGTGAGCAGTTAGATGAAGCGACTAAGGAACGAATTGATGCAGCCTATAAAGAAATGAACGAACATGTAGGATTGAAGTGGGATTAGCTTGAATTCAGAGGAAAGTAAATGACGATTAAAGTAATTGCGACAGATATGGATGGGACCTTGCTGGATGCTAGAGGCCAGCTTGATCTCCCACGCTTGGAAAAGATTTTAGATCAGTTGGATCAAAGGGGCGTTCGTTTTGTCATCGCTACGGGCAATGAAATTCACCGTATGAGGCAACTACTGGAGCACTTGGTGGATCGAGTGGTTCTGGTGGTTGCCAACGGTGCTCGTATTTTTGAAAACAATGAACTGATTCAGGCTCAGACTTGGGATGATGTCATTGTCGATAAGGCCTTGGCTTATTTCGAGGGTCGATCGTGTCAGGATCAGTTTGTTGTAACGGGGATGAAGGGTGGTTTCGTCAAAGAAGGTACGATTTTTACAGACCTTGAAAGTTTTATGACTCCAGAAATGATTGAAAAATTCTACCAACGGATGCAATTTGTGGATGAATTAACCTCTGACCTCTTTGGTGGTGTTCTCAAGATGAGTATGGTTGTTGGTGAGGAACGTTTGAGTTCGGTTTTGGAAGAAATCAATGACCTCTTTGATGGCCGCGTTCGGGCTGTATCGAGTGGCTATGGTTGCATTGATATCCTTCAAGCTGGAATTCATAAAGCATGGGGCTTGGAAGAATTACTCAAGCGCTGGGACTTGAATCCCCAACAAATCATGGCTTTTGGTGACAGTGAAAATGATGTTGAAATGCTTGATATGGCTGGAATTGCTTATGCGATGGAAAATGCTGATGATAAAGCCAAAGCTGTGGCGACTGCTCTAGCGCCAGCCAATAGCCAAGGAGGAGTTTACCAAGTCTTGGAAAACTGGTTAGAAAAAGGAGAATGAAGTGGCAGTACAGTTATTAGAAAATTGGCTCCTAAAGGAACAGGGTAAAATCCAAACCAAGTATCGTCACTTAAATCAGGTTTCTGTTGTAGAGCCAGACATTCTTTTTATTGGGGATTCCATTGTCGAATATTTTCCTCTGCAGGAACTATTTGGGACTGCAAAGACGATTGTCAATCGAGGCATTCGAGGTTATCAGACAGGGTTGTTACTAGAGAATCTGGATGCGCATCTGTACGGTGGGGCGGTAGATAAAATTGTCCTTTTAATTGGGACAAATGATATCGGAAAAGATGTGCCTGTGAATGAGGCTCTCAATAATCTCGAAGCTATCATACAATCCATTACTCGCGATTATCCATTGACTGAGATTAAATTGCTTTCCATTTTGCCAGTCAATGAGGGAGAGGAGTACAAGCAGACA